>DASRZP010000127.1 GCA_035686305.1 Thermodesulfovibrionales bacterium
GCGCCAGCGTACCAAATCTTATCCGGGTTAGAGTAATAATAAATCTTGGCAGAAAGGATAGCGTCTCGTGGGAGAAGCCTTGATGAACGAATGAAGCTCTTCAGAATCTGAGAATCTACGACCGTGTCGTTATTGAGGAGAAAGATGTATTCCGACCTATTCTTCAGAGCATGCCGCATACCGACGTTGTTTCCACCGGCAAAACCGAGGTTTTCCCTTGTTTCGATGACCGTGACTTCAGGGAATGCATTTCGAATGGCTTCGACGGAATTATCACTGGACCCGTTATCGACGACGATGACTTCGAAATGAGGATAATCAACCTGCCGAACCGATGCAAGGCACTCCAGGGTATCATCCCTGCCGTTCCAGTTAATAACGATGATAGCTATTTTAGGATCTTCCGTCATGGAGGGCCAGATCATTCCCGGCTGTAACGAGATATGAAATAGTGGCTGAAACTGTCACCGCCATGTCCCAACCCCTCTGAAAAATATGCGGTGACAAGGTAGACACAACCAGCGAGAGCGACCAACAAATACACAACATGTTTTTCGGTCCTATCCTTTATCATCTTCGTGAGGTCCTATCATGGAGCGTTCTCATGATGTCTTCAGAACCTGTCCCAATCGTAAATTGGCTCTCAGGAAATAGGGGAGACCGATGAGGAGAGAAAAGAGGAAGATACCCCCCTGGTATGCAAAGGAGAGTGCCAGGGCATTCTCTTTGACGACATGAAAGGGCGCCAATGCCATCCAAAATGCAACTTGCATAACACCGAGCGCGCCGGGCGAAGAGGGGATGAGAAAGCCGATATTCACAAAAAGGAGGAGCACAAGGGCAGCCTCAAAAAAAAGAGACGGCATCCGGTGCGTGAGAGAGAGGATAGACAGGTAATTGCATGTCCATGCGGAGATACTGAGCAGGAATACCAGGAAGAGTGTATTGGACTGTTTCAATTGGCCGAGGGGCTGCAAAAACCTCTCGATATAAGTCAGGGACCGGGATAACAGCCTGCCATGCCTCGGCAGGAGATTTGTCGCCTTCGAAATCATGTACAACGTGACCGCCGTCAGCGCGATGATCGCTATCATAATGAAAAGTATCTTGACGGTGTCGGGTGTAAGACCTCTGCTTCCATACCATATCCCGATGAGGAGAAAGACAGCCAGGGAAGAGACATCAAAGAGCCTTTCTATGAAGACCGTTGAGAGCCCTGCCATACGAGAGATACCTGCGCATTTGTTCAGATAATAGACACGGACCATTTCGCCGATGCGCAAAGGAAGGACGTAGTTTGCCATGTAGCCGACAACGATGCCGCCGAAAAGCGTGGTATATTTTACCGTCAGGATCTGGTGCGTCGTGATTCGCCACATAATCGCCCGGAACACACAACTCAAGCCGAAGAAGAGGACGCAGAGAGCGATGTCAACGCCATTGATGTTGAGGAAAGCCGCCAGAAACTGCGAGAACTCGATTTTATAGAAAGCGAAGAAAAGAAAGAGGCCGCTGACAGCGAATCCAAGGATGATCTTGAACGTTTTTGAATGAGACATCGGGAGATACTGTTTATCTGAAGAGATTGTATTTCACGATACATCTCAGGGCCGAAACGCCATCTTTCCAGCCTATCTTCTTGCCCTGCTCATAGGTCCTGCCGTAATAGGGGATGCCGACCTCGTATATCCTGCATCTCAGCTTTGCGATCTTTGCCGTCACCTCAGGCTCAAATCCGAACCTGTCCTCCTCAATTCTGATGGACTGGATGATTTCCCTCCTGAAGGCCTTGTAGCACGTTTCCATATCCGTCAGATTCAGATTCGTAAACATGTTTGACAGGCCGGTCAGGATCTTGTTTCCCACCATATGCCAATAGTAGACCACGCGGTGAGGGTCGCCTCCCATGAACCTCGAACCGTATACGACATCAGCTTTTCCGTCCAGAATCGGCTGAATGACCTTGGGAATTTCGTTGGGGTCGTATTCCAGATCCGCATCCTGGATTATCACGACATCTCCGCTTGCCGCAGCGATGCCCGTCCTCAGAGCAGCGCCCTTCCCCTTATTCCTGTCGTGATATACGATTTTATCGACGAGGGGTTTAATCGTGCTCTTCAACACTTCCCTGGTCCCGTCCGTCGAAAAATCATCGACGATAACGATCTCCTTGTTCTCGTAAGGCGACTTTGTCACAGCGCCGACAATGTCTGCTATCGTCTGGACTTCGTTGTAACAAGGTATAACGATACTCAGTTTCATAATCTATGCCCCCCTGAAATAATCAATGGTCTTCTTCAGGCCTTCTGCGAGCGGGATTCCCGGCCCCCACCCTAATACCGTTTTTGCAAGCCCTATGTCCGGCTGCCTCTGACGTGGATCATCCTGCGGAAGGGGCAGAAAGACTATCTTCGACGTTGACTGCGTCAGCTCAATGACCTTCTGTGCCAGCTCGAGGATCGTAAATTCTCCAGGATTTCCCAGGTTGACGGGTCCCGTGAAGTCGTCGGCGCTGTTCATGAGCTTCAGAAGACCGTCAATGAGATCATCAACGTAGCAGAAGCTTCTCGTCTGGCTGCCGTCGCCGTATATGGTGACATCCTCTCCCCTGAGCGCCTGCATGATAAAATTGCTCACAACCCTCCCGTCATTCGGATGCATGCGGGGTCCGTAGGTATTGAAAATCCTCGCCACCTTTATCCTCAGCCTGTGTTGTTTATGGTAGTCGAAGAAGAGCGTTTCAGCACACCGTTTCCCCTCATCGTAACAGGAACGGGACCCGATGGGGTTGACGTTCCCCCAATAACTCTCGGGCTGGGGATGGATTGCCGGGTCTCCATAGACTTCAGAGGTCGAGGCCTGGAGGACCTTTGCCTTGACCCTCTTTGCCAGCCCCAGGACATTGATCGAGCCGTGGACGGAAGTCTTCGTTGTTTGTACCGGGTCGAACTGGTAATGGACAGGGGAAGCAGGACAGGCGAGATTGAATATCTCGTCGACCTCGACATAGAGGGGGAACGTGATATCGTGACGGAGAACTTCAAAATAAGGGTTCTGGAGAAGATGGACGATGTTTCTCCGTGTCCCGGTAAAGAAATTATCAACGCACAAGACTTCATTCCCTTCCTCCAGAAG
>DASRZP010000128.1 GCA_035686305.1 Thermodesulfovibrionales bacterium
TCCCATCCGGTCTTCGACTTTGCTCCCGAAGATCTTGAGAAACCACATGTTCCCGAAGAAGTGCAGCCATCCTCCATGGAGGAACATCGTAGTCAGGAAGGAGAGGTAGTCTATCAGTGGGAGATGACGACCGTGGCGCCCAGTATATTCAGCGGGAACAATTCCAAAATAATAGGTAAATTCTTCAAGGGCCTCCTGAGGGAGGGTAGTTTCAAACAGGAAAACGAGCCCGCAAAGCGTTATGACGCCCCACGTTGTAACGGGGAAGCTCCTGTTGGGCACGGTGTCACGGATTGGGAACATATCGTTATTTCACTGAAGCTCATTTCCCTTCCTGGAATTAATAGGCCCAGGACTCGATATTGATAGTATCTCTTACTCTCTTATATTATGCCAAGGGAAAGCTCCTTTGTCTTGTCTCACCTCTCTCCTACGATAAAAGTATGCACGCTCTCGGTGAAATATTCGTGAAAAAGGGATAAAACTATTCTTTGATCCTTGGACGCATGTCCATTTGAAAAACCAATCAGCAACGGAGAAGAATGCGTCCGTGAAAGTGGCGCCAGAAAGATAAGGTAGGCATTTTGAGGGTAGAAATTGGTAGAATGGCGCATTTTTTCAACACAACAAAACAATGACGTTGGAACAGGCAGAGGTCTGTTAGATGTAATACCTTAATTTACAAGGCAATTCCTCACAGATCACGGCAATGCCTTCGGTTGGCATGCGATATGCATATCTACCATTAGGAGAGGAGGCTGAAAGATGGATAAGGCAAAGACCAAAGTCGTAATCTCTATACTCAAGGATTCCTCACTCTACGACAGCTTGCCCCACGAAGAAAAGATTGCTCTCCTTCTGAGGTTGGAAAAGGACTACCCCTTCCTGTTCCGCGCCGGACACGAAGGAAAGGTAGAGCTCAACACCGTCTAAGCAAAGAAGCTCACCTTATTCATTGATCATAATCAAGGGGGGTACCCCCGAGCCCCTCACAAAATATCCCGCTTCATCCTTTCGAATTCTTCCTTCGAAATCTCCCCTTTGGCATACCTTTTTTTCAAGATATCGAGCGCCGTTTCCTCTGATCTTATCTCGTGGCCTTTCCCTGTTGCGATGACCCATTTCACAAAATAGACAATCCCGATAATCACAACAATCCAGAAGGCGATCATGAGTATCAACGGGATCAAGAAGCAGCTGCCCGCACCGTAACCCCAGGGTCCCCAACTCCAGTGAAAACTCCTTTCCCATGATTCCTCGGCGTAGCCAAGCGATGGCACAAACGCAACCATCACAACCAAGGCCATAAGAACCTTTTTCATCCCTTCCTCTCCTCTTCTTTGTAACGAGACTCCTGACAAACGGAAGCAGCTCCAGTCAAACTTGAAGTTTTGAGAGGAGTCCTTTTAATTCCTTTGCGTTGTATGGCTTTGCTATGGCATCGGCAAAACCATACCTTCCGAAATCTTTCATCACAGGGTCTTCTGCATATCCACTCGAAACAACAGCCTTCACCTCCGGGTCTATCTCCCGGAGTCTCCTCAAGGCCTTCTCTCCTCCCATGCCTCCCTGCACCGTCAGATCGAGAATGGCTGCGTCGAATGTTCGGCCCCCTTTTTTTGCCCTCCGGTATGCGTCAGCAGCCTCCTCCCCGTTCTTCGCAAACTCCACCTCGTATCCGAGCTGCTTCAACATCGCACCCGCGATCTTCCGCACGCCCTCGTCATCGTCCATGAACAGCACCCTCCCCCTCCCTGCGGCAAAATGGCTCTCCTTCCCCGGCCGTTCTTCATCTCTCCCCTCGGCAGCCGGAAGATAGATATGAAAGACCGTTCCCGCTCCTTCCCTCGATTCAACTCCGATATGTCCTTCATGTTTGCTCATAATCGAGTGACAGATCGCGAGACCCAGCCCCATGCCCTTATCGCTTCCCCTGTCCTTCGTCGAAAAATAGGGATCAAAGATCCGCGGCAGATACTTTTCAGGAATGCCGGCGCCATGGTCTGCTACGGAGATCTTCACGTAACGCCCCCCTTTCAGGGGGAGATTGTCATCACCGGTTATCCTGACATTGGAAGCGCTGACTTCGACACTCCCTCCATCGGGCATCGCTTCTTTTGCATTGATAAGGAGATTGTTGAAGACCTGGTTCATCTGCCCCCTGTCCACCTCGACAAGGTCAAGGTCCTTTGGAAGACTCAGCTCGCATCCAACACTCGACCCGCTCAGACTGAGGCTGATCGACTCCTTAAGAATCTTTTCTACGAAAGTTGCGCGCCTGACAGGTTCTCCTCCCTTGGAGAAGGTGAGAAGCCGGCAGCTTAATTCCTTTGCCTGCTCAGAGGCCTTCTCCGCTTCCTCCAGGAGAGGGAAGACCCTCTCTTCCGGATTCGTTAACACCTTAGCCAGGGAAACGTTGCCCATAATCGCCTGGAGGAGGTTATTGAAATCATGGGCGATGCCTCCCGCAAAGATTCCAAGCGATTCGAGCCTCTGGGTCTTGAGGAGCTCCCCCTCCACCACCTTTCTCTGAGAGATATCACGGGCAAATGCACAGTCGATTTCCTTACCACCAAAAGTGAGGTAGTGCGCCATGATTTCCACGGGTATGATTTGCCCGTTCTTCGTGCGATGTATCGTCTCAAGGGTCAACTTCCCTTTTCGCCTGACACTCTCCCAAGCAGCTGTCCATCGGTCTGCCGTGAAGCCGGGATCGATGTCGAGCACTGTTAAGCCGAGCAACTCCTCGCGGCTATATCCCAGCATCTTGCACGCAGTCTCGTTCACATCCACAATCCGTGCCTTCGAGTCCAGCCAATAGACTGCATCGGCAGCACTGTCCACGGTGAAACGCGTCAGTTGCAGTGCCTCTTCTGCCCGCTTGCGTTCGGTGATGTCCTGGACGGTTCCGGCAAACCTTAGAGGTTTCCCCTCGGCGTCCCTCTCTACAACCCCGAAACCCTCCAACACCCATTCCCTGCCGCTTTCGTTTATTACTCTTGTTTCGACATGATAAGGCTTATTGTTGTTCAAGGTCTCTTTTGTCGCCCTCTGAAGAGCCTCTTTATCATCCGGATGTATGAGACGCCAAAAATATTCGGTAGTCGGTATAAACGTGTCAGGATCTTTATCGAATCTCTTGAACGCTTCCTTTGACCAGGCCAATGAATTGTTTGGTATATCCCAACTCCAACTTCCGATCTTCGCGACTTTCTGAGATTCTGCAAGCCATCGCTCGCTCCGCTCCACCTGATACTGAAGAGCAAATCCTTTCATCAGCCGTTTTTGGGCAAGATATTGCAACACCAGCAGTGTAGAGAAACAGAAGATCATCAAAACGTTCGCAGAAATAAAAAAGGATTTGTCCGTTATCGTGTCATATATCAGTATGGGCAACAGATAAATCAGGTAAATCACGAGAGATACAATAAGGCTTTCCCGAAACTTGAGAGGGAGAAATCCGAAAAAAATTGCGACTAAAATCATCCCCGCAAAATAAGGCGACCGATGTCCCTGGAAGCTATAGATCATCATTGCCACCATCCCCGCAACAATGATGCCGCCAATAATTGCGATAGTACTCTGATAGATTTCGTTAATTTTTCTTCTGTTGAGCGCATATAAGATAAGCAGGGACAGAGAAGTAACTATGCGATAAACCAAGAACGTCTTGAAATTGGATGGTGTTGCCAGGTAGTCGAGGGGTATCAAGAAAATTACAACGAGAGAACCGATTCCTAATGCGCTCTCTGCCCAATCATAGAGATACGCATCATACTTCGCCTTTATATTGCTATCTTCATTGGACATATAAAGTATCTATTCGTAAACGTTTAACGCTATCACATCCATCCTTGAATGTCAACTTCCAAAGGCACTTGACTCCACGAATGATTTTTGATCGGGTTGGTCTTCTCATAGCGTGGATGAATCCCTTTCAGAAGGACCAAAAGGGGGCGGCGACCATATTGTCTATTTCTCTTACTCGTCCTGCCTCGGGAATGGCCGCATGCTTCCCGCGTGACCTCATTCCATGTTCTCGTAAGGATGCGAGTCCATTCGTCTTCGCTGGTGCCGGAGGCCGGACTCGAACCGGCACGGAGTAGAACCCCGAGAGATTTTAAGTCTCTTGTGTCTACCAATTCCACCACTCCGGCAATCCACGAAACCCGCTGCTATCAAGGCTTTGTCGGGTATCATATACTATCATAAAGCCTTCCGGGGAGTCAAAAAAGCTCTTTCCTGAATCCTCTCTTTTCTTGCAAAAGCATTTATTGTGCTCCCTAATCGCATATGAAGAGGCCTTTTCGGGACGCCAGTCTGCCCGCCAGGCAAAGAGCCATTTCAAGAAAACCGATACGGTTCTGTTACAGCCCCACCTTCGTTATAACTCCGTGGAGCTTTTTTGGCGGGAAAATGTAGAACTGGATGAATGTGGGCGTCAGCCTCTTGATGACTGCGAAGAGCTTCCAGATCATATTTCTCGTGGAGATGTCTTCTATGCCGTAGAAGACGACTCGTTCATTTATTGCCGCTTCCCGGAGTATCTCGTTCACGTCGATGACTTCCATATATCCCATCTGCATCTCGAAGACCCGGAGGCCCTTTGAGAGGTCCTCTCTGAAAAAACCGGCGACGCCGTAAGGGTCGTCCCTCTTTATGAGAGAAACAAATATGTTGTCTTCATACAGTATGCCGTGGTAGAACATCGTCTGGGTGATATAGAAGGGGATCTCCTGAACGTCCTTGAGGAGGAAGAGTGCGGTTCCTCTGATCTTTTCCGAGGTTTCGTAAACCCTCCTGAACTTAAGGAGAAAATCCTCGAGCGGCATGAAATCCATCATCCGGTAAAGCTTCTTTTGGCCCTGCGTATAGAGGAGAATCGTCGCAAGAGGGAAGGATGCAATGACGAGGGACCAGTATCCTCCGTGAGGTATTTTGGTAAAGTTTGCACCGAGGTATGTGATATCGATGCACGTCACGAGCAGCGAGACAGAGGCAAAGAAATGGTTTTTCCTGGCGGAAAAGATCCATATCATCAAGATGCCCGTGAGGGTCATGGTACCCGTGACTGCCAGACCGTAGGCGGCCGCGAGACGGCTCGATTCCTGAAACTGAAGCATTATGAAGAGTACGGCAAAGAGCAAGAACCAGTTGACACTCCCGATATAGATCTGCGACCTCCTCTCCCAGGAGGTATAATCGACCTTGAACATGGGCATGATCCTGGTATTTATCCCCTGGTAGACGATCGAAAACATGCCGCTGATCATCGCCTGTGAGGCGATGATGGTGGCTGTGATGCTCAGAAGGAGAAACGGCACATAAACGGACCTTGCATAGTGGAAGACCATCTCGAAAAGGATGTTCTTTGCTTCGGGATGCCTCATCAGATAGGCGCCCTGTCCCATATAATTGATAACAAGGGCAATAAAGACTCCCGACCATGCCTGCCGTATCGGTCTTGCTCCGAGGTGCCCCATGTCAGCATAGAGCGCCTCGCCGCCCGTTGCGCAGAGGATGATCTCTCCCAGAGCGATAAAACCGGCGACCTTGTTTCTCAGAAGAAACAGGACGCCATGACAGGGGTTCAGCGCCCCGATGACCGATGTAGCATCCAGTATGGAGACCATGCCTGAAATGAGAAGGGCGGCAAACCAGAGAATCATGATCGGTCCAAAAGCGCCCGCAACCTTTTCCGTTCCCTTTCTCTGGAACGCGAAGAGAAGAACCGCTATCGCCATGGAAATGAGCACGATGAATGCCTTCGACAGATTTTCCAATCCGGGGATAAGCACAGCCCCTTCGACTGCGCTCAATATGCTGATGGCTGGGGTGATGACCCCGTCGCCTATGAGGAGGGAGATTCCTATGAAAGAAAGTATCGAAACAAGGATAATACTCTTCCGGGATTTGAGCCCTGAGACGAGGATCTCCCTCAGCACGATCGTTCCGCCTTCTCCCCGTCTGCTGAGATTCATGGCTATCCATGCGTACTGCACCGTGACCAGGGAAACGAGTGTCCAGATGACAAGGGACAAGACGCCAATGATGTTGTCATGCGTCGGTTTCAGGAGAAGAAATACTACCGTGAGCGTGTAGATCGGACTGGTGCCGATGTCTCCGAACACGAGACCGAGCGATTTGATGATTCCTTTTATCTGGTTCTCTTTTTCCCGCATGCCCACAACCATTGAGGGTCCGTCTATTTTATCTATCCTCTGCAACATTAACAAGTAGTGATGGCGGAAGTAGAAGTCATCCGCCCGCTTCATGAAGTCAAGGCATCAACTGCTCAAGAATCGGAAAGCCGTGCCTCCGTCTTGACGCGAGATTCTATGAAACCATTGAATTATGCGCTATCATTGAATCAGGACAGTTCTTGATGAAGAAGCCCTTTCATTACGAACGGTATGAAAGGAAAACGTTGAATTCAAATTTTCGGCATAGTTAAAGACTTCTTCTCATAGAGGCGGTTATGCAATCTGCAGATATAATCTCTGATATGTCCCAAATTATCGTACTTCTGGCCGTTCTTACTCTCCTCGCGAGGCCTCTCGGCGCCTATATGGCAAGAGTCTATCAAGGGGAACGCTCCGCACTTTGCAGGCTCTTTGTTCCGTTGGAAAGGGGGCTCTACCGCATCGCCGGCATTGACAGTGATACCGAGATGGACTGGAAACAGTATGCTGTTGCAGTACTCATTCTCAACGTTATCATGATCGTAGCGAGTTTTGCCGTCCTTGTGCTGCAAGGATATTTGCCTCTCAATCCCCAGAAATTTCCCGGCTTTTCATGGGACCTTGCGCTCACCACTGCGATAGGCTTTGTTACCCAAACCGACTGGCAACCATACAGTGGAGAATCAGCAGCCGCCTATTTCCCCCAGGTGATGAGCCTGATGGTAAACCAGTTTCTCTCAGCTGCGACAGCCATGGCCATCCTTATTGCGTTCGTCCGCGGTTTTATCCGCCGGACCGCCAAGACTATAGGCAATTTCTGGGTCGATTTGACGCGAGGTACCCTCTATATCCTTTTGCCGATGTCACTCGTGGCAGCGCTTGTGCTTGTCTCTCAAGGTGTCATCCAGAATTTCAGCCCCTATAAGACAGTCCGGATGGTAGAAGCAACCAGGTATCAGAAACCTAAGCTTGACGCGAAGGGCAACCCGCTCAAAGATGCAAACGGGAATCCGATAACCGAGACGGTAGTCGTGAAAGAGCAGACTCTGCCGATGGGTCCGGTCGCCTCAATGGAGGCGATTAAGAATCTCGGGACAAACGGGGGCGGTTTCTTCAATGCAAACTCTGCACACCCTTATGAGAATCCGACGCCCTTTTCTAACTATTGCGCAATTCTTTTGATGCTTATGATTCCGGCTGCCCAGACCAATACCTTCGGCCGTATGGTAGGAAGCACACGGCAGGGGTGGGCCATTTATTTGGCGATGATGATTCTCTTCATCGTCGCAGTCGGTGCGCTCTATTGGGCCGAATACAGCGGCAACCCACTGCTTCAGAAGCTTGGTGTTCCTGGTATCAACATGGAAGGCAAGGAGGTCCGCTTCGGACTTGGAGGATCTGCCTTGTTCGCCAGTGCAGCCACAGCGACAGGATGCGGGGCAATGAATGCAATGCATGACTCACTGACGCCTCTCGGCGGCATGGTCCCACTGATGCTCATGCTCTTAGGCGAGGTTGTTTTCGGGGGAACAGGAACGGGCCTCTACACCATGATCGCCTTTGTGGTGATCGCCGTCTTCTCTTCGGGGCTCATGATCGGGAGGATTCCCGAGTACCTTGGGAAGAAGATCGAGGTTACCGAGATGTGGATGTCTGTTGTTATTGTCCTCACCTCCGGAGTAGTCAGCCTCGTGCTTTTTTCCATAGCAATCATCAGCCCTGCCGGCGTGAGATCAATTGCCAATCCCGGTCCTCACGGCTTGACCGAGGTGCTTTATACCTTTGCCTCCACAGCAAACAACAATGGCAGCATGTTTGCCGGCCTGAACGCAAATACCGTGTTTTATAACCTGACCACGTCCGTTGCGATGTTGTTGGGAAGATTTGGACCCGCTATCGCGATTCTTGCCATGACAGGCTCCTTGGTTCAGAAGAAACATTATCCATCCGGTGTAGGAACACTGACGACCGATCGACTCCCTTTTATCATATGGCTCGTTGCGATAGTCCTGATCGTCGGAGCTTTGACCTTTTTCCCGGCGCATGCCCTCGGACCGATCGTTGAGCATATGCTCATGCAGAGGGGTGCATAGTCATGACAAAACGTATTGAGAAAGACAGAGGGATATTTGATCGTGTGGCGGCGAAGGAGGAACGTAATGGAGAGATTCTCCAAGACTATCTGCAGGAGCTTATGAATCGACCAAAGAAGCGACAGTGTTTCAGAGGCTTCGTGATGGAAACGATTTCTCTTGACAATCTTTTTGTCCGCGGTGATAATAGGGTAAATATAGCAGCCGAGATCCATTCCCATTACTATGGTGAGGATGGATGCGGGGGACCCAAGAATTTGGGGCGTACTTCCCGGAGACCCGGGAAAAGGGCACTTCCAGGCCCGAGCCCGTCAGCTAACCTCGTAGGCGTTTGGAAGGGCAAAAGGCTGAAATCAAGACCGCCGTTGCCGGCGGTTTTTTTGTTTTCTCCCTTTCCTGCCCCTCTCAAAAGGAGGACATATGCCATGCGAACGTAACCCCCTATGAAGGCATTGAATTGTGCGTTATCATTTGTTTAGACAATCACAGGGTTAGGCTAAAAAGATAGTGAAACGGAGAAAAACAATGAATAGAAGATTAGCTGCAGTAACAGTATTGGTGACATTGCTTTTATTAACAGGCATTGCACATGCAACGCCGTCGACCACATATTGGACACCCATGACGATGGATATCCAGCCTTACGGTGTTCTGCACCTCGGGGTGGACAACTACTTCCGTGTATTTACGAAGTCCTCGCCATCCGGCTCACTTCCGACAGACCTTACGGTCCCTGAAGTGGGGGTGTTGCCTTTTGAAAAGGTCCAGATGGAGGTTGGAGTCGACTATCTGACGAACTCTGACTATCCCTGGTACTTTAATGCGAAGATAGGCTCACCCGAGGACGTCTGGTTTAAAGGTTCTCCCGCGCTTCAGTTCGGCATCTTCGACGTGGGGACAAAGACGAGCGGACCGACCCGGACTGACTACGATGTCGCATACATGGTGATCGGCAAAACCATTGAACCGGTAGGACGAATTTCGGCCGGACCCTATATCGGCAACCACGCTGCCCTTGTTTCGAGCTCTGGAGAACCTAAGAACACAGGCTTCATGGCGGCCTTTGACCATGGATTTCTTCCGGTAAAGGATAAGGACGGCAACGTTGAGTATAACAAACTCGTTGTTGCTGCTGATTATGCATCCGGCAGGAACGTGATCGGCGGCGGAGGATTCGGTCTCTATTACTATTTCACGAAGGACATCAGTCTCCTCACGGGCCCCGTCTGGTTTAATGATTCAGGCATCAACGGGAAATGGAAATGGACAGTGCAACTTGATATTAATCTGCCGAAGCTGTGGTAGGTGACGAAAATGAAAACCATGATGGTTCTAATATTGATATTCGTTTTGGCGGCACTGGCAAGAAGTTCTCAAGCCACCTCGCCGATGCCGGAAGAGGTGAAGCCCGGCATGGCGGCCACGGTTTGCACGATCCATATTACGTGCACTAAAGATCGGGAAACAGGGACGTACGAGGAACTGACCTCCACATTTGCCTTCGAAGTCTCCGAGCCGAAGAAGGGCGTTCTTGAATGGGTAACCAAGTACGTCAATAACAAATTAAACGAACGAAACCTATCAGGATTCAAGGTCGATTGCAGATTTCCAAAATAGTGAGGATTTTTTAGGAGGTGACTATGCAAAACACAGGTATGACTTCTGACATTGTCCAGATCCTTACGTTTCTGGTGGTTCTCACGCTCCTTGTAAAGCCTTTCGGCGGCTATATGAAGAAAGTGTACGGGGGAGAAAGGACTCTTCTCAGCCCCGTTCTCGGCCCTCTGGAAGGGGTTCTCTACAGGATCTCCGGTATCGGACTGGATGATGAAATGAACTGGAAGCGCTATGCTGTCTCGATGCTCATCTTCAACTTTGTAGGGCTGGTTGTGATGTTTGCCGCCCTGATGCTGCAGGGGTATCTGCCTCTGAATCCCCAAAAATTCCCGGGCTTTTCATGGCATCTGGCAATCAATACGGCAGTAAGTTTCGTCACCAACACCAACTGGCAGAACTACAGCGGGGAATCTGCTGCGAGCTATTTCTCTCAGGTAATGGTTCTTGCCGTGCATAACTTTCTTTCCGCCGCCACGGGTATGGCTATTGTCATCGCCTTCATCCGCGGGCTTGCCCGACGGACAGCAGAAACCATAGGCAACTTCTGGATTGACATGACACGCACTGTCCTCTATATCCTCCTGCCGATATCCTTTGTTGCTGCCCTTGCGTTGGTCTCTCAGGGTGTCATCCAGAACTTCAGTCAGTACAAGACGGTACAACTCATGGAGCCGACCAGCTACGACAAACCCAAGCTCGACGACCGGGGCAATCCTGTGAAAGACGAAAAAGGACAGGCCGTCACCGAGAAAGTGGTGGTGAAGGAACAGATCTTGCCTATGGGGCCGGTGGCCTCTCAGGAAGCGATAAAGGAGCTGGGGACGAACGGCGGCGGTTTCTTCAATGCAAACTCCGCACATCCTTACGAGAATCCGACTCCACTGTCCAATTTTCTCGAAATCCTCCTTATCCTTGCAATCCCTGCTGCCCTTACGAATACCTTCGGCCGCATGGTCGGCAGCACGCGGCAAGGATGGGCCATTTATGCGGCCATGATGCTTCTCTTGATCGTCGCGGTCAGTGCGCTCTATTGGGCAGAATACAGCGGAAATCCTCTCATTCAGAAGCTGGGTGTGCCGGGCGTCAACATGGAAGGCAAGGAAGTACGCTTCGGACTTGGAGGCACTGCGCTATTCACCAGTGCGACCACCGGGACTTCGTGCGGGGCGGTGAATACCATGCATGATTCCCTCACCCCCCTCGGCGGGATGATCCCCCTTGTGCTCATACTTTCGAGTGAGGTGGTCTTTGGAGGGGTGGGATCAGGTCTTTATACCATGCTCGCCTTTGTCATTATATCGGTCTTCTCTGCCGGTCTCATGATCGGCAGGATTCCCGAGTATCTCGGGAAAAAGATCGAAGTCACTGAGATGTGGATGTCCGTAATCACGGTTCTTACCGCCGGTGTGGTAATCCTCCTCTTCGTGGCCCTGGCATTGATCACCCCCTCAGCCGTGAGCTCTATGGCCAACCCCGGTCCCCACGGCCTGAGTGAGGTGCTTTATGCCTTTGCGTCCATGTCCAACAACAATGGAAGCGCCTTTGCCGGCCTGAATGGAAATACTGTCTTTTACAACCTCCTGGGGTCTGTAGCCATGCTTCTGGGAAGATTCGCTCCCGCCCTTGCGATCCTGGCAATGGCGGGCTCTCTGGTGAAAAAGAAACATGTCCCCGCCGGAGTGGGCACGCTGCCGACCGACCAGATTCCCTTCGTCTTCTGGCTCGTGTCGGTGATCCTCATTGTCGGAGCCCTCACGTTCTTCCCGGTCCTTTCCCTGGGGCCGATTGTTGAGCACATGATCATGAGGGGAGGTGTTTAGTCATGGCAAAAGATATCAAAAGAAGCAAGGGAATCTTTGATCCGAAACTGCTAAAGGCAGCCCTCATCGATTCGTTCAGGAAGCTCGACCCCAGGGCACTCTGGAGGAATCCGGTGATGCTGTCGGTAGAGGTCGGCAGCGTCATCACCACGATCAATTTCATCTACAATCTGTCAACAGGAAAAGGGGAGCCTGCATGGTTCACCGGAACTGTTTCCACATGGCTCTGGCTGACGGTGATCTTCGCCACCTTCGCCGAATCCCTTGCAGAGGGAAGGGGCAAGGCCCGTGCGGAGTCTATGAAGAAGACCCGCAAGGAGATCATGGCAAAGAAATTGAAAAAACCCGAACTCACCGCTGAGTATGAACTTGTCCCCTCACCGCAGCTCAGGAAGGGCGATGTTATACTCGTTGAGCCGAAGGACCTCATTGCAGGCGACGGTGAAGTGATTCTCGGCGCTGCACTTGTGAATGAAGCTGCTGTTACTGGGGAGTCCGCACCGGTGGTCAGGGAGTCCGGAGGAGACAGAAGTGCCGTGACAGGGGGCACGCTCGTGATTGCCAACAGCATTGTCGTGGAAATAACCGCGAATCCCGGTGAAACCTTCCTTGACAGAATGATTGCCCTCGTTGAAGGGGCAAAACGACGGAAGACGCCGAATGAGATCGCCTTAGAGGTCCTTCTCGTCGCCCTGACAGTCGTCTTCTTCCTTGTCGTGGTCAACCTCAGCCCCCTCTCTATTTACAGCGTGAAGGCGATGGGACAGGGACAGCCGGTTACCCTTGTGGTGCTGGTGGCGCTTTTTGTCTGTCTGATACCGACGACTATTGCCGCCCTTCTGCCTGCCATCGGCATTGCGGGAATGGACCGCCTCTTCCAGAAGAACGTCATTGCCCTGTCGGGAAGGGCGATAGAAGCTGCAGGAGATGTAAATGTGTTGCTCCTGGACAAGACCGGCACCATTACCTTAGGCAATCGGCAGGCAGTCGCTTTTATTCCCGTAGCGGGCCGTTCTGAAAAAGAAGTGGCCGAGGCGGCTCTCCTGGCTTCCCTAACCGATGAAACACCTGAGGGGCGGAGCATCGTGGTTCTCGCGAAGCAGAAGTACGATCTCAGGATGCGGGAATTGCCCCCCAATGCCGAATCTGTCCCCTTTAGTGCCGAAACAAGGTTAAGCGGAGTGAACATCGATGGCCGGGCCTATCGCAAGGGTGCAGCAGACTCAATCACCCAGGTAGTGCAGAGCGCGGGCGCAACGGTTCCGAGCGATTTGGAAAGCCATGTTACGGGTATCGCCAAATCAGGAGGAACGCCGCTGGTCGTGAGTTGTGATACCGAGGTTCTCGGCGTCATAAACCTGAAGGACATTCTGAAGGGTGGCCTTCAGGAGCGCTTTCTCCAGTTAAGAAGAATGGGGATCAAGACGGTCATGATCACCGGCGATAATCCTCTCACTGCGGCGGCTATCGCTACCGAAGCACAGGTGGACGACTTTCTGGCACAGGCAAAACCGGAAGACAAGCTCAGGCTTATCAGGGACAACCAGGCGCAGGGATTCATGGTGGCGATGACCGGCGACGGCACCAATGACGCCCCCGCCCTTGCCCAAGCCGACGTAGCGGTGGCGATGAATACCGGGACCCAGCCGGCCCGCGAGGCCGCCAATATCATCGACCTCGACAGCAATCCCACCAAACTGCTCGATATTGTCGAGATCGGCAAACAGATCCTCATGACGCGGGGAACGCTCACAACCTTCAGCATCGCAAATGATGTGGCGAAGTACTTTGCCATCATTCCTGCCGCATTCGTTGCCGTTTACCCGCAGCTGGGCATCCTCAATGTCATGCACCTCGCCAATCCCTTCAGTGCAATTCTTTCCGCCGTCATTTTCAATGCGATTATTATCCCCCTGCTGATCCCCCTCGCGTTGAAGGGAACCCCTTACCGGCCGATGCCTGCGGAAAGGTTGCTGATCTATAACCTGTTGATATACGGGGCGGGAGGGCTGCTGGCCCCCTTTGCCGGGATCAAGCTGATCGACATATTGATAAATGCTTTGATTTGAAAGGAGTGACATCATGAAAGAGATAAAGAACGGCATTCTGCTCTTCGTTGTTTTATCGTTGCTGACCGGCGTACTCTATCCCGCTGCAGTGACGGCCCTTGCACAGCTCCTCTTCCCCAGGCAGGCGAACGGGGGTGTCCTGATTCGATCAGACGGCACTCCGGTCGGATCGTCGTTGATCGGCCAGCCTTTCTCCGATCCGAAATACTTCTGGCCCCGGCCATCGGCAACGACTGACTTCCCCTATAACGGCCTTGCCTCTGGCGGGTCAAACCTGGGGCCGACCAACAAGGACCTTATCAATCAGATCGCAGATCGCGTGAAAGCCTATCGGGAATCAGGTATTCAGGAACCGCTGCCGGCTGACCTCGTGACGGCCTCAGGGAGCGGTCTCGACCCGCACATCAGTCCGGCTGCTGCGGCATATCAGGTGAAGCGAGTAGCGAAGGCCCATGGACTGGATGAAGCGAAAGTGGGCGCCCTTGTCTCGGAGCATACTGAAGGCCGTCAATTCGGGATACTCGGTGATCCGAGAATAAATGTCCTCGAGCTGAATCTGGCGCTTGACGAACTCAGTCAGAGATGAAAACAAAAAGAGCCGGGAATTCGTACCGTGCCGGCGTGTTGACGGAAGGAACAGGGTGAGGGCTTCCTGATGCAGAATCCATTCCCAAAGATCAGGCATTATGTGATCTCTCCCGACAAAATCACGTCAGAGCTGGTTCGTCCCTTCCGCACTTTTTTCAGACATGAAGCATCCAGCAGCATCATCCTCATCGGGGCGACCCTCCTTGCCCTTGCGTGGACCAATTCCCCTTTCAGTCAGACTTATCACCGCTTCTGGGAGACACAGGTCTCGTTCTCCATGGGGGACTCATCGATCACCCGGACGCTCCGCCAATGGATCGATGAGGGACTCATGGCGGTCTTCTTCCTTGCCGTGGGCCTCGAGATAAAGCGGGAGGTCCTCGTCGGCGAACTCTCATCAGTGAAAAAGGCCCTCTTGCCCGTTGGCGCTGCTCTCGGCGGGATGCTCCTTCCTGCAGCGATATTTGTTGTCGTGAATAAAGGGCTGCCGACGACCAAGGGATGGGGTATCCCGATGGCAACGGATATCGCCTTTGCCCTCGGCGCTCTTTTCATACTCGGGAAGCGCGTTCCCCTCGGTCTGCGCGTATTCCTTTCTGCCCTCGCCATTGCCGATGACCTCGGCTCCGTCCTCGTGATTGCGCTCTTTTATTCCGGGGGGCTTTCCCTGCATTACCTCTTCATGTCTCTTCTCGTTTTGCTGCTCCTTGCCGTAGCGAACTTCCTCTGGATACGGGTGACCCTTATCTACGCCTTGCTCGGCGTCGGTCTCTGGATCGTTGTCCTCGGATCGGGGCTCCACTCGACGCTTGCAGGCGTTGTAGTCGCACTCTTCATACCGGCGACTGGAAGATACGATACCGACAAGTTTCTCGGCAACGTGACCAGGCATCTCAGCGAGTTCGCCTGCCCCCCGGAGGGGTGCGGACCCTCGATTCTCCAGGACGACAGACATTTGAGCTCAGTCCACTCGATCGAACTCGCGTGTCACCATGTGGAGACCCCTTTGCAGCGGCTTGAGCACGCCCTTCATCCATGGGTCGCTTTCCTTGTCGTCCCTCTCTTCGCCCTTGCGAATACGGGCATTACCGTAGTCGATCTGGATTTCTCTCAGGCCCTGCTGTCGCCGCTCACTCTCGGCATCGCGGCAGGCCTGCTCATCGGCAAACCGATCGGGATCAGCGCCTTCTCCTATCTCTTTGTGAGAGCCGGATTCGCTTCCCTGCCTCGCAGCGTCACCTGGCCACAGATCTTCGGCGCAGGCGTTCTTGGAGGAATAGGATTCACCATGTCGCTGTTCATCAGCAGCCTCTCGTTCAGAGAACCCCTGCTGCTCGATCATGCCAAACTGGGGATTCTATCAGGATCAGCCGCATCCGGGATCATCGGACTCATCCTGCTGTTCCATCTCACCTCGAGGGCAAGGTCCGACCAAGGTGATGGAAAAGATGCCGCTGCTCAAGAAAGTTATGACGTCAGCGAGCACGACACTTGATATCGACCGGGGCGGATATACATACAGACCTCTTTGCATGCACACGATTATGAGTATCTCGAATCAATAGAGGCAAAGACGATTGATCAGTTCCTGAAGGGAGTATAGTATAGTAGTATGGCAAAAGAAGAATATAAGAGACCATCTCCGGAAGCGCTGCTTGAACTGGCTCAAAAGGAAGAGGCACAGGAAAAGCGGGGCAAGCTGACCATCTATTTCGGGTCTGCTCCCGGCGTGGGCAAGACCTATGCGATGCTCCTTGATGCGCGTCACCGAAAACAGGAAGGCATCGACGTGGCGGTGGGTTATGTCGAGACCCACGGCAGGCGCGAGACCGACGCCTTGCTTGAAGGACTCGAGATCATCCCTCCTCTCATTGTCAAGTACATGGGTGTTCAGCTTAAGGAAGTGGACCTGGCAAAGGTCTTCGCAAGAAAACCGAAACTGGTCCTTGTCGATGAGCTCGCCCATACCGATGCCCCTAATCTCCGGAACGCCAAGAGATACCAGGACGTGGAAGAGATACTGAACGCCGGCATCGATGTTTATACGACGATGAACGTCCAGCATGTCGAGAGCCTCAACGATATCGTGCATCAGATCACCGGCATCCGTGTCCGCGAAACCGTTCCTGATACCGTCATTGAGGCTGCGGACGAGATCAAGCTCGTCGACCTGCCGCCCGAGGAACTCACGAAGAGACTCCACGAAGGTAAGGTCTATGTGAAGGACATGGCAACGAGTGCCGTGGACAGATTTTTCCGCACGGGAAACCTCCTGGCCCTCCGGCAGTTGGCACTCAGAGCTGTTGCAGGCAGCGTTGATGAGAAGATGCGCCGTTATATGCGTGCCCATGCCATAGCCGGACCATGGTCTGCAACGGAACGTGTCCTTGCCGGGGTCTTCGCCAGTCCCTATGCCGAGAAGCTGATCAGATCGGCGTTCAGGCTCGCAAACGATCTCGATGCTGAATGGATCGCCCTCTATGTGGAGACGGAGAGGCACAAGACCCTCTCCGAGAAAGAGAAGGAGTGGTTGAACAAGGCTTTGGACCTCGCAAAACAGTTGGGGGCACGCCTTGTCTGGATCAAGGGAAGCGATGCGGCAGAGGAAATTGCCGACTATGCTCGGAACAACAACATTACGAAGATCGTTATCGGGAAACCCCGTCGTTTTGGATTGTTCCAGACGATTCCGAAGAAACTTCTCACGAAGACACCGAACATCGATATCCATCTGCTCGATGCGAGGGTAGATCCCAGGGTCATGCCGAGAAAACGGATTACCTTCTCCAATCCGGTCAATTATGGCCTCGGCATCCTCGGTGTCGGCGCCATGTCGATCTTTGCCTTTCTTTTGCGCAACAGTCTCCATGAGGTAAATCTCCTCTTCCTCCTTCTGTTACCCGTTATTCTGAGCGCACTCTTCCTGGGAAAGGGACCATCCATTGTGGCCGGGATAGCAAGCATCGTGATCTTTGACTACCTCTTTGTCTCCCCCCGCTTCAGTTTTGCGATCAGAGATATACAATACTTTGTTTCCTTCGTCGTCTATATCATCGTCGTGGTGGTTATCAGCAATCTTGCACATCAGTTGCGCAGCAAGATCAGACTGCTCAAGGAGAGCGAGGTGAAGAACATAGGTCTTTATGGCTTGAGCAGGGATCTGGTGACTGCCCACACCATAGATCAGGTTCTCTCACTCATGGTTCGTCATGCGCTCGAAATCTTTCCATGCGAAATGGCGATTTTTCTCCCTGAAGATGACAAACTGACGGTCAGGGCCAAGACTACAGATTTCGAGGTGACTCCCAAGGTCCTCGGTGTTGCAACATGGGTCTTCATGAACAAACAGTCTGCAGGGCGCGGCACAGGTACCTTGCCCCAGGCAAAGGCATTTTATCTCCCCATGATGTCGGGCGAAGAGGTCATAGGGGTTGCGGGCTTTGATTTTAAGGGGACTGAGGAGATGATGACCAGCGAGAAAAGGGTGGTCCTGAAGACAATCACCCGTCTCGGCGCAATGGCAATAGAGCGGATCAGAATCCAGTAGCATTTCTCGGATATAATCTTCCATCACTATGGAAGCCTCAAAGAGAAAGATATTCATCGTCATATTCTTCTCCTCCCTGTCGAGCCTTGCCTATGAGATAACGCTTACAAGGATTTTTTCGATCTCCCTCTGGTATCACTTTGCCTTTATGGTCGTGAGCATTGCTATGCTCGGCTTCGGCGCCGGCGGTACGCTGCTCTCTCTTTATCCCCGGCTCAGAGACCCTTCCCGGATCCCCCTCAATGTCGTCCTCCTCGGCCTCAGCGTCTCGCTGAGTTATCTCATTGCCAACCTGATCCCCTTTGATCCCGTCAGGCTCTCCTGGGAGAGGGTGCAGTTTCTCTACATTTTCTTTTACTACCTCACACTCTCTCTTCCCTTTTTCTTCGCCGGGACGATCGTTGTCACGGCCTTTTCATCCATGAGCGATAAGGCCGGTCTCCTCTATGCCTCGGACCTTCTCGGCGCCGGATTCGGTTCACTCGGAATCCTCTTCTGCCTGAACGCCGTCGCCCCTGAGCGGGTACCATTTATCCTCTCTACAATCGTCCTCTCCTCTTCTTTCTTCGTCGCAACGGGAAGGTTGAAGAGGGCGATTCCCCTGTTCATACTGTCCTGTCTCGCCCTCCTCTTCCTCAGACCGGTCTTTGGCGACCTGAGAATGTCCCCTTACAAGGGTCTTGAGGCGGCCCTGAGATTCCCGGGCGCAGAGCATCTCAAGACCTATTTCAGTCCCTTCTCGAGAATCGACACCTTCCGAAGCCCGGCAGTCCGCTTTGCACCGGGACTGAGCCTCAGGTATCTCGATACTCTCCCGGAACAGACAGGTATAGCGATAGACGGAGGCGACATAAACGCGATAACTTATTCAGGTGATCGCCATTCGCATGAATTCCTCAGGTTCCTGCCGTCGGCGTTACCCTATGAAATAGGCGAGAAAAAGGACGTACTGATCCTCGATCCAAAGGGAGGGCTCCAGGACCTTGCGGCAAAGCATTACGGTTCACATGATATCGCCACCATAGAATCGAACCCCCTTTTGATGAGGATCATCAGACAGGAGTATGCTTATTATTCCGGAGGTCTCTACACCCAAAATGCGTGGTCAGGCAGCGGGAGGTCATGGCTCCGGAGAGGTGAAAGGAAGTTTGATATCATCGACATCTCTCTCATGGGTGCATCGCCGAGCGGATCTTTCGGCATATCAGAGGATTACCGCTTTACCGTGGAAGCCTTCAGGGAATACCTCGACCATCTGAAACCCGGAGGACTGATAAGTATAAACCTCTTTCTCCTCCCTCCGCCGAGAAGTGAGCTGAGACTCCTGAACACCTTTGTTGAAGTCGTGAAGGAGTCTGGGAATGCCGAAGCTGCCGCCCGTGTTGTCGCAATCAGGAGTTGGGACAGCATCTGTCTCCTTATGAAGAGATCACCCTTCACGCCGGGACAGATAGAGAAGGTTAAGAGGTTCTCCCATGACCGCAGATTCGATCTCGTACATTATCCAGGAATTCAGGAAGATGAAAGCAACAGATACATACGACTCCCATCAAACGAGTACTTCAAAGCCTTCCGGGATATCCTGGACTCCCACAACCGTACAGAATTCATCAAGAACTATCTCTTCGACATAAGGCCTGTTTATGATGATCGTCCCTTTTTTCAGTACTATCTGAGGATCGAGAATATCGCTCATCTCTACCGACTCATGGGTCAAAAGTGGCAATATTTCCTTGAAGAAGGCTATCTTCTTCCTGCAATATCTCTCCAGGTGCTGTTTCTGAGTCTCGTCCTCGTATCCCTTCCACTCTTCAAAAACAGAGCGGAGGGAGAGTCCCTCCGTTCAGGCAGGATTTTCCTTCCCTACTTCGCCTTCCTCGGACTCGGCTACATGTCTGTAGAGACCGCGCTCATCCAGAAGATGATCCTGCCCCTTGAACATCCGCCTTACGCGGTCGCGACCGTCCTCGCATCGATGCTCATGAGTTCAGGGATCGGGAGCCTTCTCAGCCACAAGGTGCCATGGCTTAGGCGTCCCCCTGTTATCCTGGCAATCCTGGCGCTCATCATGCTTTATACCAAAGTATTGCCGCCGATATCAAGCTCAGTAACAGTGTTTGCGATACCCTTAAGGATTGTGCTTTTCTTTGTCCTTCTTGCGCCTCTCGGTTTCTTGATGGGCATCCCTTTCCCTGCCGGTATAAGGATCCTTGGCGAAAGGGACAGTAATTCGATCCCCTGGGCCTGGGCAATGAACGGCTGTTGTTCGGTCTTCGCGCCGATCCTTGCGGTTATGATCGCGACGGCCTTGGGATTCGGGGCAGTCTTATGGCTTGGTGCATTGTCCTATGGTCTGGCGTTTCTGACGCTCACCGTCTCTTTTCGACCTCACCAACCATAGGAACAAAGGCCACGGGGTGCATCTGGACCAGATCGAGTTCACCTTTTTTCTTTGTCGCCAGCGTGAGGGTCTGGTAATAGACAGTGCTCCCGAGAGGAATGATGAGCCGCCCTCCTTCCTTCAACTGCCTGATCAGGGGAGGAGGGACATGGTTTGCCGAGGCAGTTATGATGATGGCGTCAAAAGGCGCGTATGCTTCCCATCCGAAATAACCGTCTCCATATTTCACCCTTACGTTTTTGTAACCGAGCTCTCTTTCCCTCTTCTCTGCCTTCTCGGCAAGAGATTTCCTGATCTCGATCGTATAGACCTCTTTCACGATCTCGGCAAGAACCGCAGCTTGGTACCCTGACCCTGTTCCTATCTCGAGCACCCGGTCTGATGGTCTGAGCTTCAGCGCCTCCGTCATCAGGGCGACGACATAGGGTTGTGAAATGGTCTGACCTTCTCCAATGGGAAGGGGATGGTCGGCATAGGCATTGTCCCTCAATTGCTCGTCCACGAAAAGCTCCCTGGGAATCCTTCCCATCGCCTCAAGAACCTTTCTGTCTGTAATGCCCCTTCCCTTGAGATCGTGTTCCACCATAGCCTCACGCTTCCGGACATACTTATCGGAAGCCGGCAGACCGGTGACGACGAAGAGCATGAGAAGCGCTGCAAGAGCACTCACCCTCATCAGCCTACTTCTTCTTAGATGATGACCTGCCAAGTGCATGACACTATCTGGCTCGGGAAGGCAGGCACGGTGAGAAGTCCTCTCTTGCGGTACCCTTGATGGTTGACGACTGTTGCCGTGCGCTCAATGCGCGAGGTCACTTTCGGTGAAATCCGGAGAATACCTCATTGCCGGAAGCTCATCACATGTCCGGGGCTTCGATCCATGCCTGTCTGACAGTTGTTTGCAAGAATCAAGGATAACCTGATATCACTTCTCGATCTCGATCGTTCGCAATTGTGCGACGACCTTTCCGATGGGAACTTCCGTCTCCACCCTTACCGGTATCCTGCTCGTATCATCGGTAAGCCAGATCAGCACATCTCCCTTTTTCTGGAAGAGGCCTTCTGACATCAATATGGGTTTCACGATTATCGTATCAGTTTCGCCCCTCCCCGCGACGTCGATTTTCTCCTTTCTCAGGACATCAACCTGAACAGAGAGAATCTTGTCACTGTCAAAGATATGAACGTAAATCTTCTTTCCGATCTCCAGCGGCTGAATTCTGAGGTAGAAGAATCCGGAAACAACATCCCACAGGAGCGGGAGCGTCACGTCGTGCTCATTCATGATGTCCTTGAGGTGATCGAAGTAAGTCACCTTCCTGTTCTTCAGGTCAAATCGCGTCTCCTTGTTGCTCCGGTATTTGCCTTCATGCTGTCGTATCCTGAATGATAGAGGCATGCCGTCTTCGATCCTGCTTTCCGAGTAGTCTTCAACCTTGTAAAAATTTGACAGGAACTTTGCGGAATGTGCCTGAGAGGTAATCGTCACGCTGCTGTTTTGAACGGTCGTTTCGAGTGCTGCTTTCCCGACGTAGATTCCCAGCCAGTAAAGATCGTAGTTCAGTTTCTCCCTGAAGGACTTGGTCGGCTCTGCCGTCTTTTCCTCAATCTTCTCCTCTGTCTTTTCACCAGTCTCCTCCCCGGTTGTCTCCTCAGTCTTTGACGCCGATGCCTTTTCTTCTTTCGCAGTACCGTCGCCGATCTGAGCAGGCTGGTCCTGCGAAAAGGTATCGGCATCACTCTCAGCAGCTATTATATCGGTCTTCTCTTCCGGCGTTTCCTCAGACTCAAGGTTCTCGTGGCGCTGTGATCGAGCCCCTGTCTCTGCAAGACCATTCTGAAGTTTCGCTTCCCGCTTCTGCCCGCTTTTCTGAAAGACATCTCGAATCGATCCCTTGTCGCCACCTCTCGGCATTGACTCTTTTTCAATGTTGACCACGATGAAGTCCGGAGGATGAAGACCCGCAATCGTAACTCCTCTGGCGCCGGCCAAGGCTATGAGATGGACCACAAGGGAAAGAGTTAAGGCAATAATAAAGGGGAGGGGCTTATTCTTGATACTCTTCATAATCAGCTCATTTTTATTCTAATCCTTTTCATCCGTAAGGAGCAATGCATCTCGGCCAGGAAGCGCTCCTCTGGCCGGGTAACATGCGCTTGTTCCTTGACTTTTCGAGGTATGCTGTATTATAAAACAGTATATTTGCGGGCGTAACTCAGTGGTAGAGTGTCAGCTTCCCAAGCTGAAGGTCGCGGGTTCGAATCCCGTCGCCCGCTCCAAGAATATCAAGGGTTCGCAAAGATAAGGCTCTCTTACCCTTGATGCGACCCATTCTATAGCGGGATACCCTCTCAAGGTCGCTCATAAGGCTCCGTGCGAACTTCTCTCCGCTGAGCGGTGTGTAGGTGATAGTGGGTCGATCGGTAAACGTACCGTGGGCCCCCATCCCAATAAACTGGTCACCAAATCCCTCTTTTTTTACGACCTGCCCGTTGACGTTGACTCCTGTTTCAAGAGAGTATTGGCTGATCACCGAGGCAACGTCAATAAAGATGGGAGTATCGCCATACCGGGCCTTTACCACATTTAAGAGCATCTGCTGCTTCCAGGAATCCCCGATCGCACCGGTGTAGTCGAAACGGTCGCGGGCAACGGTGTGAGGTCCGATGCTCGCACAGCCCCAGAGGGCAGATAAGCTGAGCGAAAGGATAACCAATATTAATTTTTTGATCAATCCATTTTCCTTTCCTTAGAGGGTGTCATAAAAGATTCAGCAGCTTATATCTGCCTCAGCCTCCCGTCTCCGTCAGTCCCTGAAGGCCGGGATTGTTCTTCAATACGTTCCTCCTCCCTGCCCTGCGACCATACCAATAAGATGCAACACCCGGAAAGGATCACTGCCGTAAGAATAGCGGCCAATATCAAAACTACCCCTATGTCCAGCATGGTCCGCTGCTGCAACAGCATCGTCAGCCACATGAACATGAAAAGGCTCGACAGGAACAGCCACGGTTCCTGCAGATCACCGGGCTGCCCAAACCATGGACAGACATAGACCGGTCCGAGAGTGCCGGTAAGCTGAGCGAAAGGATAGTCAATATTAATTTCTTGATCAAATCCATATTCTTCTCCTGCGGGGATGTCATAAAGAATTCAACTGATTATATCTTATTGTAAGTAAGCATAGTCAACACAAAGAAATTGCTTCAGCTAAGAGTCATTCGGCGAGGGGTAGGAGATGGAAATCGATAGTCATCGAAAACTGAAAGTCTTCTCGGTTACAGGAAGACGCCGAAATAGTTGATTGGGCCTTTGGAGATGCCCTTTCCCTGGCATAATGCGGGGAGAAACTCACATGGTCGCTTGGCTGATTTGAAAGATGCCCAGTCCTCGCGATGTCTTATATTAAATTACGTTTGTTGTGCTTATTTTGGAACAACTCTTCGCTTCAATGATTATTTTGTTGACGTTCCCCGGTAATTAAGAATTTTCGAAAATAACCATTGCTACTGAAACAAAGAATCCAAGAACTGTGAAAACACCAGCCATTTTTCTTCCATGTTCATAAGCTTCTGGCATCATTGAATTGGCTAACATCATCAGGATAGCTCCTCCAGCAAAAGCCTGGATAAATGCCAGCCAGTGCTCGGATGCATTCCTGAAAAGGCTATAACCTGCAACGGTTGAACCAGCACAAACCAAAGCAATGAATAACCAAAGAAAGATTATTTTTTCCCGGCCCCAGCCACTTGCTTTCATCCCGGTAGTCCCGGCAATGGCTTCCGGAAGATTGGAAATAAAAACCGCCACCAACATGGCCAGGCTTACGGTACCTCCTTCGAATATCCCTAATCCTATGACGATAGATTCAGGTATTCCATCAAGGATAATGGCCAGTACCATCGGGATTATCAATTTGGAACTTTGAGATCCTTCAACAGTCATAGGGTTGTCGCTTCCCAATTTTTCAATCAGCTTGTCGGCGAAAAAAAAGGTGAAAGCCCCGGTGAAAAAACCGAAGGCAGGAAAACCGGTTCCTTTTGCCAATTTTACAGATTCAAAAACTAATTCATAGGAGATTGCCGAAATCAATGTCCCGGCGCCAAAAGCCATGATGATCCCGATGGTTCGTTTGCTTAAGGAAAAGCTTGTGGCAATAAGTCCCCCTACTATCAAGGAGGACGTTGCCAGTAAGCCCCAGAAGAATGACTTCAACATATGAATGAATTTGAAGTTAAATTTTGTTTAAAAATTAATTTCTTCATTGTCCTATATCCATCGGTTGCCGTTTTACACAGCATCGACAAAGGTCTCCCGAGTTCATTATCGTATGGCTTCCTCTGCGTGCCACCCCTCGCAACCAACAAATGATATGCCAATACACAGAGGAAGATATGAGTTTCAACCCGTCGTTCCACCTGATGAAAAATGGGACGCTCTGACAAAGGACTTTTCATCGCCCGGAAGGCGGCCTCCGCGCGGGTCAGCGTCATGTATATTCGCCATATCTCATCTGCGCTCAAATCCGCCCTGTCGGTCTTCAGGATATAACTGCCGTCAAGGAATTCCGCCTTTCGCATCTTTTCTTTATCCACAGTGCAGAGCAAATCCTTCTTTCCGGCATCGTAGGTAAGCAGGTAATAGCGGGCAACCCGAGGGTATCTTTCTTTGAGACGGCCGATCGCCTCATAAATTGCTGTCTCTTTCATAGAACGGCGACCGCCTTCTACCCGCTTTTTAAGCCGTGACACATCGGCAAGATATTCCTTCTCCTGTTTCTCTCTGATGGCCTTGTCTTTTTCTGTCCGCCCGCTGCTTATACACAACACATATGTTACATCGCCCTGCCTGGATGGCCAGAAGTTATATCTTCAACTTGCAGACCATGAATCACATTATTCTCACGAATCACACGCTTCGCACTATTCTCACCAGTCGCATTATTCACATTACTCAGGCTATTAGGCCGAGATTTTTCCCTTTTACTGACCTATAAGCATTGCGTCCAGCTGCTTCCGCGCCTCGGCAATGGCTTCCTGAGTCTTTACGATCTCCTCTTGATTATCGTAATACTTATTGATCGCCTCGATACCGTTGGTCTGCACGTAAGCCCTGGGCGCGTCCGACTTAATGGTCTTGATAAAAATTTATTTCCCCTTCTCCTCAGCAAGAAAACCTATTCTCTTTTTCGGCTTTTCCGGAGGTTCTAATAATTGCCTGATAGCGTCAAAGACAATCTTAAACTGGTAATCGTACTTCTTTTCCATCTCCTCAATCTTCTGTTTCAAATCCTTATGAGTCATGAGCATTTCCCGAAGCCTTGCAAAGGTTCTCATGATCTGGATATTAACGTGAATAGCCCTTTGACTGTTCAGCACACTTGAGAGCATGGCTACACCGTTTTCTGTAAAGACATAAGGGCGATAACGCTGGCCGCCCCATCTTGAGGTGCCAAAATGGAACCTCAAGTTTTCAAACTCCTCGTCTGATAATTGGAACATGAAATCTTCGGGAAAACGGTCAAGATTACGCTTTACCGCCCTGTTGAGAGCCTTCGTCTCAACTTCATATAACAAGGCAAGGTCTCTGTCGAGCATCACCTTCTTGCCTCGGATGAACAGTATCTTGTCTTCAATGATTTCCCGCGGGATGATATCGCCTCTTTTCATTCGGCCTTCCTTTCCGAATTGATAAACTCTATCACAAGGATTTCGTTACAATCAATGGAAAGGCACCCCAGAGATTCCACCGATGCCTATTATTCTGTTTCTTGTGTGCTATTTGTTCGGATCGTTCCAGACAGCATGTGCCGGACCATTGCAACTTCCCCCCTAAACAAGCACTGAGATGTGCTTCCTGAAATCGACAACAGTTTCGATGTCCTGAATCTACCTCTTTCCGCTCAAACATCTCAGAATTCGGCAATCGGCTGACGTTAATTACTTCCGATACACCGCGCGGTCGAGGTCGGACCGGAAAGTGAGAAGATTCTTTCTGCAAATCCTCAGTGCCCGTGAAATTGTACTTCCTGCTAAGCGAACTGAGACATTTCTGGATTAGTTCGCTAGCTTCACCTGCAGTCTTAACATTCGTACTATTTCGAATTATGCCTTGCATGGGTGATAACATGAAACTTGACGGACATGCTGGATTGTGGTAGAAGGAAACTAAGGAGGCGGGGGTTAACACAGAAAAAGACGAGAAAGGAGGAGCTAAAGATGCGAAGAACAGACCACATTCACAACAAGATGAAAAGACACATTTTTGTTGTAACAGTTTTTGTAATGGTGCTAGTGGTAATGTCAATATCTGGAGTTTTAGCGGCTTCACTTCCTAAGGTCGTGATAGTGACAACCGGAGGAACATTAGCAACGAAGTTTGATCCCAAAGCAGGCGGCCTTGTTCCTGCGGTCAGCGGAGTTGACCTCGTTGCATCGGTTCCGGGGTTGAAGGACATTGCCGATGTCGAAGTGGTCGATTTCAGCAACATCCCAGGCGACTATTACACCCCTCAAAAATGGTTTGAACTTTCACAGAAGGTCAACGAGATACTGGCCCGGGCTGACGTGTCCGGTGTAATCATTACTCAGGGACTCGATGCAATGGAGGAAACAGCCTACTTCCTTGATCTGACCAGCATGACAGACAAGCCGATAGTTTGCACCGGTGGTAAGCGGGATGCCTCTCAATGGGATACTGACGGACCACGCAACATCCTGAATTCTGTGCGTGTAGCTATTGCAAAAGAGGCTATCGGTCAGGGAGTAATGGTAGTCCTTAACAGTCAGATAAATGCTGCACGAGAAGTTACCGACACCAGTAAGGAACGATTCGAGACATTCAAGTCCGGGCAGGCGGGCTTCCTCGGATACGTGGACGATGATCGAATCCTCTTTATCAGAAAGTCGCTGAGACGCCAGACCCTCCCAATCACAGGGCCCCCCCCTCCTGTGGACATTGTGGCCATGTATGGAGGGGCTGACGGAAAGTTCATCGATAAGGCCATCGACTCTGGTACGCAGGCAATAGTGGTCGTGGGTAACGGGATAGGCAATGTAAACGTAGAAATGTATGAGGCGATCAAGAGGGCTCGTGACAAGGGAATCCCCGTGGTCATAAGTTCCTGGGTTCCTGATGGCAGGGTGCGACCCAAATATGCGTGGAAAGGTGGCAGTCAAACACTCGCCCAACTGGGTGCTGTCTACGCAAACGACCTTAGCCCTAAGAAGGCGAGGATACTGCTCATGATAGCTATGGGAACCACGAAGGACTCTAAGGGACTTCAGGACATTTTCAACAAATAACTTAATAGCGGGGTCATCTTCTGCCGCTTGTTTGGCAGCTGCAGGCCCCGCGAGGTTACCATCCGAAATCCTCATCCTAATTAGGCAGCGCTCATCGCGGAGTTGTGGCTGTACATACGCCTTCGGGTATTTTTAGAGGTCTTTGTTTCCCGTCTTACTCCTCATAGAGTTTCGCCTTGTGATAACTGTGGATAAGTCGGTGAAGTAAACAAATGGATAGTCTATAATACGGAGAGAAACGTTGAGAGTAGCTTGTTTCGATGGAGGCTGCATTCGCCGGAATCCCCACAGACTGAAATAATTCTTAAACAGCCGAACAAACGATCACATGAACAATGAGAACAAACGGCATTATAG
>DASRZP010000129.1 GCA_035686305.1 Thermodesulfovibrionales bacterium
AAGAGCAAGATCATATACGTATTTCTTTATGTCCATAGATACCTCCAACGGAATAGGGGTCTTCAGACTACAATAACCAAAGGATATGAAATAATCAACACTGCGAGGACGTCCTTTCTTCCTCATGCCTTGACCCTCCACGTGCAGAACACTATCTTGGTCGGGAAGGGAGGTATGGTGAGAAGCCCTGTATTGTGATATCTTTAGTTGTTGCCGACTGGCGTTGTAAACTCAATACGGGAGGGATATCTCTTTCGGCGGACTCCTCAAGCACCGCATTTCCGGAATCGCATCGCACGTACAGGGCTTCGATCCATGCCCGCCCTGCACAAAGGTTGCAACATTAGGGTTGACCTTCTCCGCCGGCCCATCTTAAAATGCTTCATGCCCCAGATAAAGATCCTTCCTGTCGATGTCAGAAACAAAATCGCTGCAGGCGAGGTCGTTGAGAGACCCGCATCTGTCGTAAAGGAACTCATTGAAAATGCCATAGATGCCGGCAGCACCGAGATACGTGTTGAGGTCCTTCGAGGGGGGAAAGGGCTCATCAGGGTCACGGACAATGGCGTTGGAATGGACAGAGAGGATGCCCTCCTGTCCATCGAACCCCATGCCACCAGCAAACTGAGGGATGACGATGACCTCTTCCATATTACGACGATGGGATTCAGAGGCGAGGCCCTCCCATCCATCGCGGCTGTATCCAGGATGAAACTCGTTACGGGACAGAAAAACGCTTCTTCAGGCCTAGCCATCGAGATTCAGGCCGGAAAAGTCATGGAGACGAGAGATGCTCCATCGATCGGTACGACCCTTGAGGTGCGGGACCTTTTCTTTAATACCCCGGCACGAAAGAAATTCCTCAAGTCAGACAATACCGAACTCTTCCATATCATCGATACCGTCACAAGGGAAGGGCTTTCGCATTGGGAAATCGGCTTCAGACTGATCACCGCAAATCAGGAGACGATGGTGCTTCCAAGGGCATCCGGCCGGGGTGAGAGGATTCTGCAGATTTACGGGCGTGAGTTTATGGAAGGTCTTTCAACCGTCGAAGCCGAAGGCGATGGGATCAAAATGGCAGTTTTTTTTTCGCGACCGGATAATTTCAGAAACAGCAAGAGCCACCAGTTCATCTTTTTGAACAGACGTCCCGTCAAAGACCAGACCATCTCCCATGCCGTCTATAAGGCCTTCGAGGGGATACTCCCCCGGGACAGACATCCCGTCTTTTTCCTTTACATCGATATTGACCCGGCAAAGGTCGATTGTAACGTGCATCCAACAAAGCGTGAAGTGAGGTTTCAGAATAAGGACGAAATCTATCGTCTTGTGAGCGGGAGTCTCAGGGATGCTGTAAGAAAGGAACGGATGGAGTACGTCGAGCCTTTCACGCGAGCGCCCGTTTGGACAGACGGTGAAACACCGCTTTCCTCTGATATCAATGATGGAGTGGTCCCTCCATCTCTGCAGTATGGGCGAGCGCCTTCATCAGACAGACAGGTCTCTGAAAATGTCGAATTCCTTTACGAGCCTTCTCTTCCCTTCATGTACCTTGGTGATACCTTCATCGCCATGGCTGGCAAGGGCGGTCTGACACTCATAGACCATCATGCCGCCCATGAAAGGATCCTTTACGAAAGGCTTTCTCGCGGGGTCAATCTTGATTCCCATCAGCTCCTTTTCCCTTCCCAGATAAGGTTGTCTCATAAGGAATATAGTGTTATCCTTCAAAATAAGGGGTTGCTTGCTGAGATGGGGATGGAGATCGATGATTTCGGGCATGATACCGTCATTGTCCGCGCCCTTCCCGATGCCTTGAAGGGCGGAGATTTGCGGGGAATTCTATCGGACGCCGCTGCTGCCATGATCGAAGGAACGCAGCCTGACAGCTCGCTCAAAGAGGGTATCGCTGCACGGATAGCGTGTCATGCCTCTGTAAGGGGCAAAGAGATCCTTTCGCAGGAAGGGTTCCGGAGACTCCTCTCGGACCTCGAAAAGACCGACAAGCCTGATCAGTGTCCCCATGGAAGGCCGACGAGGATATTCTTCTCCCTCGATGACATGAAAAAGATGTTCAAGAGGAAGTAGGCGGTGCTTATAAGGAACCGCTCTCCTTATCGCAGAGGCAGGGAAAGAGGCAGTTGCGCGCACCTTGGGTCTGGTCCATTGAGGCTGCCGTAGTACTTGACGCTGTGGGCCGGGCATCCACCGTGGCATTCCGCATGGAGCCGGCAGTGACTCACCGGACATCGATTTTTCGCAAATCCTCTGAAGAAATGGAGTTTCGGAGAGTTCCATATAAGCTCGAATCTGTCGTGAAGGATATTTCCGAGATAAAACTCCTCCATTCCGAAAAAAAGGTTACAGGGAAAGACAGAACCGTCGGGCAAGATTCCGAGTTTGGTCACTCCTGCCGAGCATCTCGCAGCGAGGAGCCCGGGATAGGTTGCGGCATCTGGAAGAAACCCTGAGCAGTACACAGGCTCCGTATTCGGCACGGACTTCCTCAGCGTCTCGATAGCATGGTGAAACTGCTGGAACGGTATGGAGTGCTTCCGATTGCCGGCGATGATGTCGGGATAGATCAGATAATACTTCCTGATTCCTTTCGAAAGGATCGCGCTGATACTCTCGTTCGAGCCCGCAGTCTCTCTGTATAACGATTTGACAAGGGGCTTATGGACCGTCAGAAATGCGTCGAGGGGACTATCGATCTCAGCTCCGTTGAGGGAAACGCCGAGGGAACAGGAATCGCCAAAGGCATCGAGGAGTTCCATCATGACCGGAACGCGTGAACCATTGGAACTCAGAGAGACCGCTAACCCTTCACCACAGGCGGCTCGAACGATCTCTTCGATGCTGCTATGGAGCGTCGGTTCGCCTCCGAGGATGTCGATCTCACGAACGCCGGCATGTGCAAGGATTCCTGCCAGCCGCCTGAAAACTTCTACGGTTATATCGTCGCTCTTTGTGATTCCGGCATTGAAACAAAAAGAACAGTTCATGTTGCAGCGGAGGGTTGGATAGAACTGGACGTAATGCGGACAGGATGGAAGCGCCTCACTCATGAATCAACCATCCCGTTGCACAACGCTATCCTGTCTGACAGATGTTTGCAACTTAAGGTTACCTCGCTCGATTCGGACAGGAATTATTCCACGAGCCTCTTGCCTGCCTCGGCTGCATCCCTGAGCGCAGTGGGATGGCCGAATATCGCGCCCTTCGCATCAACTCCCAAAAAGCCGAGGGTCTCGTGAGAGGGAACACTGACCGTCCTGAAGAATGCCGTTGCCGTTGTCTCAGAACACTGAATGCCTGCCTCTTTTTTCATCCCGCCGACGAGGAGCAAGAGCCCTTTCCTCCCATACCGTCCTTCGGGAATGGGTCTCTTCAGGAGATACTTCTCGCACCAGAAGGCCTGGCACCTGTCCACCATCGCCTTTGCCTGGGCGCTCAGACCGTAGAAAAAAATAGGGGAGGCAAGGATGATTCTGTGGGCCTTCCTGATGGCTTCGAAAATCTGGGCCATGTCGTCACGGATAATGCAGATTCCCGTTTGTTCACATCCCCCGCAATTCTGACAGGGCTTTATATCCATGTCATTCAGTCTGAAGAGCTGAATATCATGTCCTGTTTCGCCGATACCCTTTAATGTCTCCTTAAGAAGGGTCTCGGTATTTCCATCGGGTCTTGGACTCCCGAGGAATGCGATGACCTTCATCAGTCAATCTTCTTAAAGGCCTGCTTCTTCGCTTTGCAGACAGGGCACTCATCGGGTGCTTCGCCTTCCGCAGTGAAGCCGCAGACCTGACAGACGTAGTAGTCAACGGCAGGGTTGTTCCCGAGACTTGCCAGGGCCTGTCTATAGAGCTCTGCGTGCACCTTCTCGACATCATTGGCATAGGTAAATGTCCTGAGGGCCCCGTTATTCTTCTCCTCCTTTGCGTCCTCAATCATGCGAGGGTACATCTTCTGGAACTCATAGGATTCACCGTTGATCGCTTCATCGAGGTTCTCCTTCGTACTCCTTATGCCGCCCAATTCTCTCAGATGGTTATGGGCATGGACGGTCTCCGCCTCAGCAGCTGCCCTGAAGAGCTTTGCCACCTGTTTGTACCCTTCCTGCTCGGCCTTCTTTGCGAAGGCAAGATACTTCCTGTTTGCCTGTGATTCCCCTGCAAATGCGTCCTGAAGATTCTTTTCCGTCTTTGACATCAAAACCTCCTTGTAATGTGGTGATAATTGATACAGCGTTCTCTGAGGAGAAGGTCCGCTCAAGAACTCTTCGTGCCCGTCCCTTTCCCTCCGCGACCTCAGTGGCTAGAATAGCTGAAAATATCTGAAGCAGTATCTAAAATTTCAGGTGATATTCTTTCACCTTTTGTGCAAACTCCCGCCCAAACTCATAGCACTTCGTCTCATCCTCAAGGGACGGCCGATAGAGGATCTGTAAGCCGGGCTCAAAGATCTCGAGCCCCATCCTCTTGAACTCCTCATAGGCTTCTTTCACAGCCCCGCCACCCCAGCCGTAACTTCCGAAGGCGCCGACGATCCTGTTCTTGGGTCTCAGGCCTCTCACATGCGTCAGAAATTCAGCGACCGTCGGATACATGATGTTGTTTAGGGTCGGTGTCCCGATAAGACAGCCCCGCGCTCTCCAGAACTCCTTAATGGCAACGCTCATGGGTGAGGCCCTCAGTTTAATCACCTTGCATTCAACCCCTTCATCCTTAATCCCCTGCATAATCGGCAGCGCCATCTTTTCCGTGCTGTGCCACATCGTATCGTAGATGATAGGGACGCTCAGGTTTGCCTTTCCTTCTGCCATGTCGAGATAGGACTGTATGACTTTCTGCGGTTCCGATCTCCAGATGATGCCGTGATCAGGGGCAATCATCTCTATCTCCAATTCCAGCTTCTGAATCTCTGCGAGCTTTGCCTTAATGATAGGCCCAAAGGGCATGAGGATATTCGCGTAATAATCCACGACAGCGTCCTGAAGCTCCGACATCGATTCGCAGGTCACGAACTCGTCATCGAACCTGACAGCCGAAGCGATGTGCTGTCCGAATCCGTCCTGACTGACAAGGATCTTTTCTTCCTTGATGTAGGTCATCATCGAGTCAGGCCAGTGAAGCATCGGGGTTTCGATGAAGAACAGGGTCCTCTTTCCAATCGACAGCTCGCTTCCCGTCTTGACGACCTTTACATTCCATCGCGATAGGTCAAAGAACCTTTCGAGCCCTTTTCTGCCCTTCTCCGTTATATGGATCGTGGCATTGGGGGTCAGCTCCATGATCCTGTCGAGGCTTGTGGCGTGGTCATTCTCGATGTGATTGATCACAACATGCCGTATCCTCGAAGGATCGGTGACGCTCAAGATGTTCTTGATAGTGATATCCGAAAAATCATACTTGACCGTGTCGAGCAGGGTTGTCTCGTCGTCAAGGATAAGATAATTGTTGTATGTCGTACCCCGGGGCGTGGCGTAACCATGAAAGTCACGGACGGCCCAATCGATGGCTCCGACCCAGAAGATGCCGTTTTTCAGTTCAACAGCCTTCATAAACACTCCTTTGACAGCAGATTAATCTCAGAAAGGATCATTTAACGAACGCTCGTCTCCTTTTTGAAGACCTTGTGGCCGCAGAAAAAACAGACCGTCTCTTCTTCGTCAGACCAGAGTTCTATATCCTCGCCGCATTTCGGGCATGCGACAAACTCGGGGACAGGCGCATATTTCACGCTGCAAGGGCTCTTACCCTTATCTTTTGTTCGGTTCTCCGTCATAGGCCTTTCGCCATCCTTCCTTCTGTAACCTCTTTATCCTCTCCGTTGCCCAGGATTTCATCTCTTTCAGATAGAGGGTAGGATCCTTCTTTGCAAGGGCTGTTATGCACTCACGCTCCTTGATGCTTTCAAGATGATCACCGGGATACATGCCGTTCCATGTGCAGTATCCGGCATCGAAGAGAAAATCGGACGTGATGACGGCGTTTCCGATCTTCTGCCCCATAAACCTGGCCACATCCATATCGTATTCAATGACCCAGCCGTTGTCAACGACCATCGTCTCCGGATTAATCGACATGTCAGACGAGCAGCTGGGGCAGTAGAGACCCCGGAGGATCTCCTGAGACATCACATTGTCTTTGAACTGAAAACTCGCACTCTTGCTTCCGCATCTGCATCTCATCTCATAAGCCATGCACATAGTGTTCCTCCTTAGTCCAGCATGGGAGAGAATCGTGCTTTCCTTGCACCGCAGAGAGGGCAGACCCAATCTTCCGGCAGTTCTTCAAACGTCACTCCGGGAGGGATATTCCCTTTCTTGTCTCCCTTTGCAGGGTTATATATATACCCGCACTGCTGACATACATACTGTCCTGCCTCTGTGCTCACCTCTGCCATGTCACTCTCCTCCGTATCTCTTCTTTGGATCAGGAGTCTATGACCCCACTCGTCGACAATGAATACGCAGCATCCGTCGATCACTTATAATTATTATCACATTAGAATGATTCTTGTCAAGCTTCAGCTCTTCATAAAACAGACAACCCCGCAGAAATCTGCAGGGTTGCTTGCAGGGAGCCCTTACCGGCCTCCCTAGTCTTCCAAAAGAGTTGAGAAGGTGTTGTGATGCTTCTCTTCGTCGGAGAGGATGCTTTCAAAAAGCTTTTTTGTTACAATGTCTCCTTCTTTATCGGCGAGGGCAACGATTTCTTTATAAAGTTCCATCGCATCTTCTTCCGCCTTTTTATCTATCCTGAGCATCTCCTGAGCGGTCTTGCCGACTTCGATGGGGGTAGGCTTTGTTGTCGGGACACCTCCAAGGTAATCGAGCCTTTCGGCGATCTCCTCTGCATGTTTCATCTCAGCCATCGCTATCCCCTTGAAGACGCCGCCCAACGACTCGGAATTAATGCCTCTCACCATCACGTGCTGCCACATGTACTGCACGCTCACCTGAATCTCCCTCGCAATTGCATCATTGAGCTTGTCCAACAATTTCCTGCTTGCCATAAGAACCTCCTCAGGAGCTAGATTTTGCTCTCTTCCAATCCTCGCATGGTGTAACTATACCCCACTATCCCTGCATTGTCAATGATCGTCGCGAAGGTCCGTCAGGAAGACGTATAAAGAGAAGAATGATAGGAGAGGACTACCCCTCGATCTCCCCGAGAAGTTCATCAAGGAGGTTGTCCTCGGACACCTTCTTTACGACCTTCCCTTTTCTGAAAAGGAGTCCAAAGCCCTTGCCTCCTGCTATACCGATGTCAGCCTCGCGAGCCTCGCCCGGTCCGTTGACAACGCAGCCCATGACAGCTACGGTCACTGGCTTGTCAATCTTCTCCAGCCTCTTCTCCACCTTCGCTGCAATTCCCCTGATGTCTATCTCGCACCTTCCGCAGGTCGGGCACGAAATGATATTGGGGCCCTTCTGCCTGAGTCCGAGAGATTTCAGGATCTCAAAAGCGACCTTCACTTCCTCGAGAGGATCGGCAGAAAGCGAAACCCTCATGGTATCACCTATGCCTTCAGAGAGGAGTATGCCGAGGCCGACGGAACTCTTTATCATCCCCGTGAAAAGCGGGCCCGCTTCTGATATGCCGATGTGAAGGGGATATCTGAATCTTCGGGTAAAGAGTCTGTACGCATCAACCGTCATCGGAACGTTTGACGCCTTGAGAGAAACCTTTATGTCCCTGAACCTCAGCCCTTCAAGGATCTCTATATGTTCCGCTGCACTCTCGACAAGGGCTTCTGGAACGGGATGACCGTATTTTTCGACGAGCCTCTTCGGCAGGGAACCGGCATTCACACCGATCCTTATGGGGATTGCCCTGTCTGAGGCAGCCGAAACGACCTCGGCCACCTTCCACCGTGTGCCGATGTTGCCGGGATTGATCCTCAGGCCGTCAACTCCCTGACGAATCGCTTCGAGCGCCAGCCTCCAGTCAAAGTGGATGTCGGCAATGACGGGGATCGAGACCGACCTTTTGATCCTCCCGAGAGCCTTTGCCGCTTCCAGATCCGGCACTGCGATCCTTATGATTTCGCAGCCGCTCCCTGCGAGAGCCCTTATCTGCTTCACCGTTGATTTTACATCTCTCGTATCAGTCTTTGTCATAGATTGGACGGAGATGGGGTTATTACCTCCGATGGCCACGCTACCGACGTGGATCACTCTCGTCTTCTTTCTCTGCTTTATCACGCGCATAGAGCCTCCTGCTGCCTCACCGGCAGAGAGAATTCACCCTCCTGTCCTTAACCTTCTCTTTGTATCCTCTTCTTATCCCTGTAAGCCCTTACTGCCTCGGCATGCTGGCTGAGTGTCTCAGAAAAATTATGGGTGCCGTCATTGTTCGAAACGAAATACAGGTAAGGGACGTCTGCGGGGTGAAGGGCAGCAATGATTGATTTAAGACCGGGAGATGCGATAGGGCCGGGAGGGAGCCCCTTGATCACATAGGTGTTATACGGTGTCTTCGTGAAGAGATCATTCCGCGTTATCTTCTCTCGTGCTGCCTTTATCCCGTATATTGCAGTCGGGTCTGCCTGGAGGGGCATGTTCTTCTTTAGACGGTTAAAATATACGGCTGCTATAAGAGGTCTTTCGTCATCGGCAACAGCCTCTTTTTCTATAATTGAAGCCATGGTCAGGAGGTCCTTCTCGGAAATATCGAGTTCGAGGGTCCTCGCCATCATGTCATCATCATAGGATTCCCTCAGCCTGTTCACCATCATTGATAATACCTCTTTCATCTCAAGGCCCTTTGGAAACCGGTACGTATCCGGGAATAGATAACCCTCGAGGGAAGGCGCGTCAATATCAAAGGAATCGAGGAATTCCCTATCCGTGCATAACCGGCGAAATTCGACTCCGTCCATCGCCGGAAGCGCAGAGAACTTTTCACCTATTTCCCGCAGGGAATCGCCGGGGACCACCGTTATTTCATACTCAATGATTTTGCCTGACCGTATTGCATTGAATATCCCGAGAGGGCTCATACTTCCCCAGAGGGAATAATAACCTGCCTTCACCTTCCGGTCTATACCGGTTACCCTCCCGAGAACGTGGAATACCCACTTGTCCCTCACCAATCCCCTCTGGGCAAGGGCCTCGACCACTTGCCGGTACGTCGCTCCCCGCTCGATCTCGAACTCGATCGCCTTGTTTCCGAAAGGAAGAGGGAACAACATCTCAGCTACGGAATACGAGAGAAAGAGAAACAAAAGGGATATCGTTATGACAACCAGATTCCTTCTCATGTCGGATTACTCGAGGAAGTCTTCTCCTGATCAGGATATCGCCTAACCTGTCTTCTTAGAAAAACTTTGCAGAATATCTACCTCTTTAGAATGCCAAAAGACGGGGGAAAATGTAAAGGGAAAGGCACATCTTGCGTTACAAAATAAAGCGGGGGAAAAGGGCCTCACCAAGGGGATACCTGCTTTTCCTTAATTCAACTGTCGCTTAATAAGCCGACTGACTATTAAGCGAAGAGGACCTATTACTACGAAGGGTTGTAGGAGGTCTCCAACCCATGTTCATTCTTAGATCAACCTTTCCAAGTTTCTCTAAATTCATATCGTCCCTCCCGAAAATTATTCTTCCCCCAAATCTTCAGCAATCAACTTAAACTGCTCCAGCACTGCTTCGAGGTCGTCAACGATTTCGCGGGAGATAACGCCTGGGTCAGGAAGGTTTTCTGAGTCTTCGAGGCTTTGGTCTTTAAGCCAGAAGATGTCGAGGCTCGCCTTGTCGCGGTTGATCAGTTCTTCATACTCATATGACCGCCAGCGGCCATCAGCGTTTTTCTCAGACCACGTGGCCTTCCGGTGCTGCCGGTTCTCAGGGTTGAAGCATTTCAAGAACTCATCCAGGTCTTCGCACTTCAAAGGATTTGTCTTGAGGGTGAAGTCCTTGTTCGTCCTGAAGTCATAAATCCAGAGTTTTTTTGTCCATGGTGTCTCAGAGGCCGGTTTTTTGTCAAAGAAGATGACGTTCGCCTTGACTCCTTGAGCATAAAAGAGACCTGTCGGCAGGCGGAGGAGCGTATGCACCTCGCATTCGTGCAGGAGCTTGCGCCTGACCGTCTCACCAGCTCCGCCTTCGAAGAGCACGTTGTCAGGGATAACCATCGCTGCCTTCCCGTTCTGCCTAAGCAGAGTCTTTATATGCTGGACAAAGTTCAATTGCTTGTTCGATGTTGTTGCCCAGAAGTCGTCCCTCTCGATCGTCTCTTTCTCCTTTGTGGCTTTCCCGTCCTCTGCCACGATCATGGTGCTGCTCTTTTTGCCGAAGGGAGGATTGGTTAAAACCATATCAAACCGCTCACCCGGATCACTCGCGAGAGAGTCCGCAACCGTCAGCGGTAGATCGTCGCCGCCAATGCCGTGGAGCATCATGTTCATGGCACAAAGCCGGGCAGTGTTTTGGACCAACTCCCATCCGCGCAGGGCCTTTTCTTTCAGGAACTTTTTCTCATCCTTGGTAAGATTGGGATAGTGTTTGATGATATAGTCGTGGGCAGCGAGCAGAAAGCCCCCTGTGCCGCACGCAGGATCGCATATCGTCTCCTTCGGTTTCGGAGCCATGACATCAACCATCGCCTGGATCAGTGGCCTGGGTGTAAAGTACTGGCCTGCTCCTGACTTGGTATCCTGTGCATTTTTTTCAAGCAGGCCCTCATAAGCGTCGCCCTTCACATCCGCGCTCATGGATGACCAGTTTTCCTTGTCGATGAGATCAACGAGAAGCCTTCGGAGCTTCGCAGGGTCCTGAAACTTGTTCTGAGCCTTGGCGAAGATGAGGCCGAGGAGACCTTTCTTGTTGCCCAGTTCTTCGAGCGTATGGCGGTAATGGTCAAAAAGCGCATCGCCGTCCTTTTTCAAGAGGCTTGACCAGTCGTAACCAGAGGGAATAGAGCTTTTCTGGTTGTACGGTGGCTTGGAACGCTCGTCCGCCATCTTGAGGAAAAGCAGATAGGTGAGCTGTTCCACGTAGTCGCCATAGCTCATCCCGTCGTCACGCAGGACGTTGCAATAATTCCAGAGTTTTTGGACAATTGTCGCAGAGCCGTTAGTCATTGCCTTATGCCTTTCGAAGTGACGCAATCAAATGGTATAATAATGTGTGTCAAGAAAGTCATTATTCGAAACCAATCCTTATCTGAAAGTGTCGGAAAAATATCATCAGGCACTTATCACCAATGTGGCCACCTCAACAGCTATTGAGACCGGGGCATCTGTTGAATCTATAGTGCGCAAACTCAAAAAGAGTGAAAACTCGGAAAGAATCATAAAACCACGTCACTCTTCTCGATAATCATCAAGAATAGTTTCTCCATCGGGGCGTAGTTTTTGTCCAGTCCGGCCTGAATCGCTTCGAAATATTCCTTCTTCTTTTCCCCGCTTATCAAGCCGAAATTGAGAAGGGGTAATCCGGCCTGAAGAGGCGACCTGATGCCAAGTTTGTTCTTGAGTACTTGTCCGTTTGACCCCGGTTCGAATTGATCTTCGATTAAATGCGATGTGCGGTAGCGAGGGGCTTTCTTCATTTTGTCTTTCTGGCCTGCGTAGGGGCTTTGTAAAGTCTTTCTGTAAAGCCGCCTTCGGTGAGAAACTGCTGCTCTAATCGCTGTAGCTGCCGTCCAAGAAGGTAACTGGCCTGGTTGATCAGGCAAATTAATGTGTTCGCCGCAACCTCAGCAGAGGCTGTTCTCAAAGAATAGGGGTCAGACCTGTCCGACGCGTCAGACTTGTACGACGAATACTTTCTTCTCACCGCAAGGGCCTCTGGAGAATCCTTCGTCCAGAGGCGCAAACCCTTCTGCCGAAGAAAGGCCTGATAATCGAGTAGCAGTTCTTCCAGGCTTGCCCGGGCAACGCCGGTCAGTTTGAGTTCTGTCTTCTTCGAGGTTGCCGAGGCCATGCTCCCTTCGGCGATGTTCTGCACACCGCTCCGTGCCGCCTGCACCATCTGGTCGTGCGTACGCGACCGCTTCTCGATGAAACGGTCACAAAAAACCACAGTCGCATCGTAGACGAGTTCAGCGGTCTGGTAAGAGCGCAGTTTGCGATATCCGCCGTGAGGCGGGATGAGAGACGGCTTTTCGTTATTGTCTGTCATTTCATTAGCCCGCCTGAAAACGCCTTTTTCAAAATCCCCTGCCGCAGGCG
>DASRZP010000130.1 GCA_035686305.1 Thermodesulfovibrionales bacterium
CCCATCTTCATCCTCGTATCCTGCCTTGCCGAATACCTCTCCCAGTCATACCATTTCAAATTGCAGTCTTTCACCTTCACCAGCTTCGCCGCTTCGATCATCCTCTTAAAATCGATGCCCAAAGGATCGACCCCGCAATGAAAATAGCCAAGAAGGGAAAGCCTTCTGAGGATTTGTCGGATCAGCACGTGAAACTCGAGGTCGAGGGTTAGATGCCCGTCATACACAAGTCTCGTGGGAGTAAGGAAGGAAAGCGTCAAGAGTGGGGACAGTCCCTTTTCTACCACCTCACTCCCCGCGGTCGGTAAATCTTGGGACAGTTCCCTTATGCCAAGTTCAACATTCAAAACATATCGCTCAAAGGATTTGAGGGTCTTCGTCTTTGAGTTATAGATTTCACCCTCCCCTGCATCCCCTCCCCTCAAGGGGGGGAAGAAGGGGGGAGACAGAGACCCTGTCAAGAAAGTACTTCCCCCTGCCCTTCCCGAGACCGACCTTCCCCAGTTCGTCAAAGGTATAAATGAAATAGGGAAGGTAATCAATCGCCTTGCCAATCAGGGTAAGCCCAAAAGTAATTCTTTCTCCCTGCGTGTAGGCATGCCTCTTTTCAGGTGGTGGCTCTATGATAAAAGGGTGAGGCGCCGATTTATACTTCCGCATGATTTTGGTGTCCCGGGGTGGTGGTGTTTCAAAAACATAGGAATAGACACACTTCTCTTTAAGGAGGCAGTCGAGGCAATCATTTTTCTTGAGGGCACAGACTACTCTTCTGAAAGCATTTCCGAAGCCGCCCCTCAATGTGGAGCCTTTGTAGGAAGGCAAAAGTATGGTATCTTTCGCTTCCAGGGAAAAGGAAAAGGATTGATACTCGATAAGCAAGCACCCTCCGGACCGTCTTTCTCGTTATCTTTCGGGAATGTTATCACATTTCAGGTCCCTTGTCCAGAATTCGTAAACGGATTGGACGGGCGTCCGGCAGCGAAGGCCTGCGAGAGCCCTCTTGAGTCTTGCCCCCCGGGGACCAGCCGAGGTTAGTCTTCTATGACAATCGCAACCTCTTCCACGCGAGCCTCCTTGATGAGAAAGCCCTTGACAACAGCCATGTCTTCGGCAAGGCTGACGATGACATAGTCACAGTCATCATAATAGGCGAGGCTCACGTCCTTATTGGAAGGGAATGGGGCGGAAGCAGGATGGGAATGGAAGATGGCAACCATGGCGAGGTCCTTCTCCCTCATATCCTTCATGGCCTTGAATTGTTCGGAGGGGTCCATCAAATAACTGACGGGGGAGTTCTCGATATTGGTCATGGGGTAGAGGGCCGAGACCTTGTTGCCCTTGCCGGCAAGAATGCCGCACGACTCATTCGGGTATCCCCGCCGGCAATGGGCGATCATCTCATCAAAGATCCTGGCGGGGACTCTTATCTCAGACATTTCCTTGGCCGGCCCTCAGAGTATGCAGTAGTCAGCCTCGTAATCCCGGAGCTCTGTGATGGTCGGGTTGTCTCCGCAGACCGGACAATCGGGGTTCTTCGGCACCCTGACACGTCTGAATGTCGTCTTCAGGGCATCGTATATCAGGAGGGTGTTCTTCAGGATTTCACCCTTGCCGAGAATCAGTTTGAAGACCTCGATGGCCTGAAGGGAACCGACAACGCCCGGTATGGCGCCGATGACACCGGCTTCCTGGCATGTCGGAACGAGGCCTGCCGGCGGCATGTCCTCGAAGAGACAGCGGTAACAGTGCCCTTCTCCGGGGACAATCGTGGTGACCTGGCCTTCAAATTTGAGGATCGCACCGCTCACGAGGGGCTTCCTCAGAAAAACGCAGGCATCGTTCACAAGGTACCGCGTAGGGAAATTATCACTGCCGTCCACCACCACATCATAGTCCCTGATGAGATCAAGGATATTGTCCTTGCTTATCCTCTCCTGCATCCCGATCACCTTCACATCAGGATTGAGCGCCTCGAACGCAGCCCTCGCTGACTCGACCTTGGGAAGGCCGATGGTCTTCGTGCTGTGGGCGATCTGCCTCTGGAGATTGCTCATCTCCACGGTGTCGTTATCAATGATGCCGATGGTGCCGATACCTGCTGCAGCCAAATAATATCCCACAGGACAGCCGAGGCCGCCTGCTCCGATAAGAAAGACCTTTGCCTTCAGGAGCTTCTTCTGTCCCTTGCCCCCAACTTCGGGTAGGATGATATGCCTGCTGTATCTCTGGAGTTGGTCTTCGGTGAATTCCATTATTCCTTCTCCTTCCTGATCTGGAGTATCCAATCGGTATCATTGATCTTCTCCACCTTCAGGACCTTTTGTCCATGGTCTTCCATTGATTTTGGGATGCTCCTTGAGGCCTCCTCGTAATCGAGGAGTATCTCCAAAACCTGACCGACCTCCATGTCCTCGATGGCGATCTTTGATTTTACAAAGGTATAAGGACAGGTGAGCCCCTTTATGTTGATCGACTTGTCCGGTTTTATCCCTTCCATCCCCTCACCTCCAAAACAGTGATTAACCTTCGGCCTTCTTCTCTATCCTTCCTTGCCCTCGACCCTGATGAAGTGGGTCTTGTCAGCCACAACAGGGAGGTGGTCAATCGCTTCGATTGCCCTGAGAACGTCTCGTTCCCTTGCCCTGTGAGTCAGGACTACAAGGGGGACGGCTCCGCCAAAACGCCTTCCCTTCTGGATAACCGATGCTATGCTTATATTGTTATCGCCGAGGATACCGGATATCTTCGAAAGCACACCGGGGCTGTCAAAGGCAGAGAATCTGAAGAAATACATGGACTCCACATCTTCCATCTTCCTTATCCTGAGGGGCGACGGCGTCGTCCTGATAAGAGGGACCCTGCCGGTGGAATTGATCTTCATGTTTCGCGCGATGTCGATGATATCGCTCACGATGGCGCTCCCCGTGGGCATATCCCCTGCTCCCCTCCCGTAATAGAGTGTCGATCCCACAGCATCTCCTTCTACGTATATGGCATTGAAGACACCATCAACCTTTGAGATGAGGTAATCAGCCGGGATCATCGTCGGATGGACCCTCAGTTCGACCTCACCGTCCACTGCCTTGGCTATGGTGAGGAGCTTTATCTTGTAACCAAGTTCCGAAGCAAATTCGATGTCCTGCGGCGTAATTTTCGTGATCCCTTCTCGGTAGACGTCCTTGTAGGCAAGGGGGATATTGTACGCCAATGATGCGAGTATGGTGAGCTTATGAGCAGAATCTATGCCCTCCACATCAAAGGTCGGGTCTGCCTCTGCGTACCCGAGTTTCTGTGCTTCCTTGAGGGCATGGGAGAATTCGATCCGCTCTTCCGTCATCCTGCTCAGGATATAATTTGAGGTGCCGTTGATTATGCCGTAAACATTCAAAATTCTGTTTGCCACGAGGCCTTCTCTCAAGACCTTGATGATGGGGATCCCGCCTGCGACCGACGCCTCAAATCCCACCTCCACACCCTGCTTCTCGGCCTCGCTGAATATCTCGTTCCCTTCGGTAGCAAGGAGGGCCTTGTTCGCCGTGACAACATGTTTCTTGTTCCTTATCGCCCTGAGAATAAAGTCCTTGGCAGGGTGTATGCCGCCGATGAGTTCGACGACAATATCAATTTCAGGGTCATCCAGGATCTCTCCAGCCTTCGTCGTCAGGACGCCTTCAGAGACCTTGATCCCCCTGTCCCTTGTGATATCAAGATCAGATATCCTCTTCAGGATGAGATCAAAGCCAATTCGTTCCCTGATGATGTCACGATTATTCAGAAGGATCTTCGCCGTTCCGCTTCCGACGGTCCCGAAACCTATGATCCCGATGGCTATGTTGCCTCCTGTCAAGATACCTCTCCCTGTGTTATATAAGCGGAATGCTCTATTATGCGCTAAAGACCCGCGTTACTTCAATACCGATAACGCAGATTAAACCCGAGTTCCGTGACGAGAAGACGTAACTCTCTACACCCTGATCCTTTGACTTTGTGGTCATTGTAGTGTATTGTAATACAGGAGATGAATGATGAGAACAGTATTGTCAGTCAGTCTTCCGGAAAACATGTCTGAAGAACTCGACAGACTTGCAAAAACTACTGGCCGCAATAAGAGCGACATCGTGAAGGAAGCCCTGGGCTTGTTTCTGTGGGAGACGAAGCTCCGGGCTGTCCAGAAACGGCTCGGCCCCAAGGCGAAGAGGGTTGGGATCGTCAGCGAGGAAGACGTGTTCAAAGCGATCTCATGATCGCGGTCTTTGACACCAATGTCCTTATCGCCACGCTGATCACCGAGGGCATCTGCGCGAAACTGCTGCACCGGGCGCGCGCCGGAGAATTCTCCCTTGTCTCATGTCCTTTTATCATGAAGGAAGTCCGGCGTATCCTGTCGAGGAAATTTCGCCTTGGAGATGAAGAAACAGCATCGGCAATGGAGCCCGTCACCGAGGCGGTCGACCGGATCATCGAGCATACCCTGAATGTCAAAGGTGTCTGCCGGGACGCTGATGATGACAACATTCTTGCTTGTGCGCTGGCTGCAGAAGCGGAGTATCTGGTTACGGGAGATGCGGACCTCCTGGAGCTCAAGAGGCATAAGGTCGTCAGGATCATCACCCCACGGGATTTTGAGGCGATGTTTTTATAGTAAGTCCGGCACAGGGGCTGCTTCAAGCATGTTGCTCCCATCCCCTGCCGCCGGCTTTCCTGTTCTCTTCGCAACAAGGCATATTACCTATCGAGTCAGAGCCGCCTTCGGGCGGATATACCGAGAATAAAGAGAACGGTTCTGTTTAAGTGGTAAGAGAGACAACAATTGACGAAGGAGAAATAAACAGAACCGTCCCCTTTATTTTTATTTATGTTGAGGTTATTGAACCCACCTGGTTCAGGGAAAGACTGAGAAAAGAATTTGCGGAGGCAGTGCAAATTCATTCATACAGACAAGGGCACGGCTTGAGACCGCTTACAGGAAGGGCTGATGGGGGCTAGAGAAGAACAGTATTTAGAGAGCGCATCTAATGAAGATAATCATCCATCGTGGCACTAAAGAGATTGGCGGTACGTGTATTCAGCTTTCGACTGATAGGACGACGATACTGCTCGATTTGGGGCTTCCCCTAAGGAAAGACAGCAAAGCCCTTAACCTTTCAGGAATAAAGAAAGATGCAGTTCTGATAAGCCACCCTCATGCCGACCATTACGGGCTGATAGACACGCTGGAAGAAAACGTGCCGGTCTATATTGGTGAACTCGGGAAAAAGCTGATCGACGCAACAAGAATCCTGCTCAGCAAGGAACTTCAGAAGAACGATTTTCACCATTTCAAGTCCTGGGAGCCTTTTACTATTGGAGATTTTATCATAACTCCCTATCTTGTTGACCATTCCGCTTGCGACGCTTATGCCTTTCTGATCGAAGCTGATGACAAGCGGGTGTTTTACAGTGGCGATTTCCGAGGGCATGGAAGAAAGTCAGTGCTCTTTAGAAGAATAATCGAGAACCCACCGAGGGATATCGATCTGCTTTTCATGGAAGGCTCCATGCTCGGACGTAACAACGACGATTACCCCGACGAGAAATCTGTAGAGAAAAAAATCTTTGAGATTATCAAAGACCAGAAAAACATAACCTTCCTGATTTGCTCCTCCCAGAATATCGACCGCATTGTTTCCGCCTTCAAAGCCTGCCTGAAAGCTCGGAAAACCCTTGTCCTTGATTTTTATACAGCATGGGTATTAGAGCTGCTCAAGAACGCTGGCTTGAATGTACCGGCGATGGATTGGAACAACATCAGAGTCTTTGCCGAATATGGGCAGGATAAAAAGGTTAAGGCCAGCCCAGAGTATTTCGGAGACTTCAGGCAACGGGTTTATACCAAATATCGTATTAGGAAAGAGGCACTTTATGATCACCCGGAACGATATGTTTGTGTCTCTAAGATGTCAAGGTTCAGGATTGTTAATACATATAAGAAGGAAAAACCCGTCAATGTTATCTATTCTCAATGGAAAGGCTATCTTGACGATCCGGAACATCAGTCATTCGGATCAAAACAGATCGCCGACTATCGTGCCGATCCTATGGTCAATTTTACATATGCCCACACCAGCGGGCATGCTCCTGTTCACGATCTGCAATTATTCGCAAAGGCAATAAATGCTAAAATGGTCATTCCGATCCATACAGAGTTCGGAGACAATTTCAAACAATATTTCAGTAACATTGTAATCATTAGCGACCTGGAAGTATACTTTTTGTGAGAAGGAGGCGTAACGATGCTGGGAGATAAACATATAAGAAATGCAGAGATGGCTTCAGAAGTTTGGCTCAATCTTGAACCAAGTCAGAGGGACTCATTAAGAAAGTATTTTCACTTAAGACCAACAAGCTCAGGTGTTACAATTATATACACACTCCCGATCGCGCCGATGAGAGGGGTTGGCACGCGAACTCGTGATGAGTTGAGGGAGAGCTTACACAGGCTTTATGTTGAATTCCCCAAATTTACCTCAACTGATGATGAAAAGAGTCGTGAGGTACTCAAGAAACTTGACTTTAAAGCAAGAAAATGTGATCACCCTGAATTATTAGAAGAATATACGCAAGCGACTCTTATTAATACAATGGAGGACAATAAGACTTTGGAAAGTATCGTTAACAGTAGTGGACCCATAAAGTTCATAGCTTCGGAGTTGATTTTTGAGAACGGTCCAAACAGGATTGATATTGTTGGCTATGATAGCAAAGATCTGTACTTTTTTGAATTGAAAAAGGATAGGACCTCTAAAATAAAGCAACTAGTTGACTATGTGAAATATTACAAGAAGAATGAAGTTCTTGGCAGGCTTTTATCGGTATACCCAATTACTAGCGTAGAGAAATACGACGCTATAAAGCCTATAATGGTAATGAGATACGCTGAGAATTCTAGCAGTAACAAACGTTGGACTGACTTAGCCAATAAAGGGAAGATACAAATTATATTCTATAAGCCTTCCTACACTTTTGAATGATAATATAAGCGGCATCTTGATGCCTGCCATTAGCGATGTTTTTTGATCCTTCCCACCAATATCGTGTTATCAAAAAAAAATAAAGGGGACGGTTCTCTTTAAGTGCTAAGAGAACCAAGGTATCAATTAATCGGTAAATAGCCTAAACAAATCCTACGGATAGCTGATAAAGGTGGTGGAATAAATGAAAACATACATGTACTCTCAAGCACGGGGAAAGTTAGCAGACATCCTTGAGGAATCAAAAAAGCAGGAAATTGTTATTCGTCGCCGAAAAGGAGATATGTTTTCTATTGTTCCGAAAGCTCCTGTTCGCCGCTCGCCATTTGATGTATCTGGGTTAAGAAAGAATATTTCACGCAAGGAAATAATAGAGGCGATTCATGAATCTCGAAAAAGGGCATAACGCCTCCTTATTTACTCCGGCAATTGAATATATGAAACGTATTGTGGTTTATCATTCCGGCTTGTCCGGAATCTTTGTTTTTTCAGAAGGGTTCCCGACGCGCTCCGCTCGCGGGAATGACGGCTTTTGAAGTGTTTGCTTGCCGCGGGCAATAGATCACCTATCAGCGAGAACAACTCAGCGGACAAGATTCTTCCACCAGTCAGATAGCATTCCGCTCTGCCAAAGATAGATAACTCCGAAGATGGCGATGACTGCCGCTCCCGCGACAACAAGGAGCGTCCTCCGTTCAGCAGTCAACCAATGACCTTGAGTTGTCTCATCACTGCTGCAATTTCTTGCCTTATGTCCGGCTGTCCTTTTTATCGTCTTTTTCTCTGCTGTCCCAAGTCTCTTCTTGCCGATTTCAAGGTATTCAGCCTTCTTAAAGGCCTTGTAGGTAACTTCGACATCCCTTGTCTGAGACTCGGTCTCCGAAGGGCATTGATTACAGGGTTTCTTCTCTGTCATACCGGTATCATACTTCTGACACTGTTCCAGTGCCTAACCCTCAGATAATGAGCGATGTTAATCAATTCTCTCCAACGGGGTCCGCCCAAGCAGGGCCTAAGCGATTCCAAGGCATGCCCTTCAGATCCTCCGTTTTGTCTCGAAGCCCTTTGTCTTTAACTCCGAAACAATCTCATCGAAAAAGAGCTTCCCCCTCGTCTCGAGCGTAACAATGACACGCGTCTTTCCCACGGGAAGATCACTTGCAAGCCTGTCATGAACAACATCCAGGATATTGCCCCGATGGGAGGCGATAACCCCCGTCAGGGAGTGGAGGCTTCCCGGCGTATCGTCAACGGTCACCTCGAAAACACCGACTCTGCCCGTTGCGTTGAGACCTTTATGGATTATCCTGTCTATAAGGGTGAAGTCGATGTTCCCGCCGCTGACGACAAGAACAACCTTCTTGCCCCTGAATCGTTCCCTGTTCTCGAGAAGGGCGGCAAGGGGGACCGCGCCCGCCCCCTCAACAACGAGCTTTTTCCGTTCAAGAAACAGGAGGATCGCCATAGCAATAGAATCTTCTTTCACCACGACCATGTCATCCACATATCGGCTCATGATCCTGAACGTCCTTTCACCTATCCTCCCTACCGCAATTCCATCAGCAAGTGTGGGCCGGGGAGGGCTCTCCCGTATCTCCTTCTCCCTGAAGGAGACATACGCAGACAACGCTGATTCCGTCTGTACGCCGATCACCTCAGTCTTTGGCGACAGGGACTTAAAGGCTATTGCAACCCCAGAAACCAGCCCTCCCCCTCCGACGGGAACGAGAACCGAATCTATCTCCTTCAGTTCCTCCATAATCTCCATACCGACCGTCCCCTGCCCGGCGATGACGAGATCATCATCAAATGCATGAACGAAGGTATAGTCTCGCCGGGACAGGGCATACCTGAGGGCGTCGTCAAAGTTTTCGCCGTAAAGCACAACCTCTGCCCCATATCCCTTTGTTGCCTCCTCTTTGACGATGGGGGTGGTCACGGGCATGACAATCTCTGCCTTTATCCCCAGTCCTGCAGCGGCAAAGGCAACACCCTGTGCATGATTACCCATGGACGCTGCGATCACCTTCTGACCCTGGAGAAAACGCATCTTGTTAAATGCCCCCCTTGCCTTGAACGATCCTGTCTTCTGGAGGTTTTCTGCCTTGAGATACACCTCGGCAGTCGTCATTCTGCTGAGAGAGATTGAATAGATCAGGGGTGTCTTGTGGACAAAGGTCCTGAGATGCTCCTGCGCCTCCACAATGTCTTTTATCTCAACCACTGAATCACCTCTTTGTCATTCTTGCGCGGCAACATGCACCAGACAGAGAAAGCCTTTCTTCTTATAAAAAGATCATTCCTCTTTTTGACATCACATTATATTATAAAATGAAAAAGGCTATGCTGTCATGATTGGGGGTTCACAGGGAAAGATCTCGTCCTATGGCGGCGCCTCCATCCGGAAATGAGCAACGCGGATTTAGGGGGGAGACAAAGAAGACCTTGCGGGAAGCTCAATATTCATGTCCTTTCTGCAAGGTCTTCATAAAGAGTGCCACTTACGTAACTATTGAATTATGATGTCATTTGCCTTTCTTTTCACCTGCTGCCCGCATTTCAGCCGCCATTTCCTTTATCTCCGTTAAGCTCCTCTGCATTTCGCTCCATCCATACCACAGCGCATAATCAGGATTTGCATGGAATGTCCCCTGGAATGTCCTCATCCTATGTTCGAGGTACATAACAAAGAGCTTCTGCTCAACAACCGTTGGCGCATCGTGGAAGGTGAGCAGATCAGGGAAGGGATAAGCGTAGGTTTTCGGTTGTTTGAGAACGCCGTCTTTATACAGGTCTGCAACGGTAAGAATCGCCTCGGCCATGAGGCGGTCGGCCGCCTTGATCATCTGATCGCCCTTCTCCAGTTCTGCCTTCGCAAAGTTGACGGAGTGACACTGATGGCATGTGTTGATCATCTTGTCACGGTCCTTCTGCCATTCTTCCTGGGTCAGTCTGGCAAGGTCCGCAGCTTTCACCACATCAAGCCTCGCAGTCGGTTTCCCGTCAGGAGCCAGTACCCCCAGCGCTTGCAGGATTGTTGCGCGGTCTGCTGCCCACTGTTTGTCCCCCGGCAAGGGAAGGCGGACGGCAAGGAATCCCCAGGCGGCCCTCACGGCATGATTCCCCTCCTGCATATGACAGGTCTGGCAGGTAGGCGCCGCAACATCATCAGGCAATACCTTGTTTTGCTTGAGTAAGAATCTTACCCCGTGTTTTGAGCTTGAATACATCTCCCACTGCGGGTGATCGAACCCCATATGACAGGTCGAGCAGGCCTGCGGCTGCCTTGCTTCCTGCACGGAAAAGGTATGCCGCGTATGGCAAGAGTCGCAGGAGGCATTGCCAAAAATCTGGCCGCTCTTCTTCAGGTCCTTTATCTCTGTCTCACTCTTCATTCCTATCTTATGGCAGGCTCCGCATCCCTTCATTCCCTCTATGAGCGCCATTGGCTGCCAATGTATCGTCGGCATCGCATTCATGGATGCCCACCCGAATGCGTGCTTACCTCCCTTGTATTGATTGACCTGCTTTTCATGGCACTTGGCACAGATATCAGGTGTCGGAATCTGAACGTTTGCCACATCCTGGCTGGTCGTATGTTTGTCTCCGTGGCACGAAGGACAGCCAATGCCGTTCTTGCTATGTTTGCTTATTTGCCAGTCTGAGACGGCCTTCGGAGTGACTTGTTTGTGACAATCCTCGCAGTTTTGGGCTGAGGCAGAGACGGCAAATACCAAGATCACTCCAACAAGTAATGAAATCCTTGAAACCATCGCAAGCATGATTAGCCTCCTATCTAAAATGTTCCAGTCATCAGGCAACTACCGTCTTCACTCCCTCCTTTCCTGCTTATTCGAAATTCGACTCGTAAGAATCAACGCTGTTACCTTCTTGAACCCTCCCCAAAAAGCTTACTTAAAGCCTATCACGTCTAACGTATTTGTCAAGTTATAGCGTCATAAATAATGGCGTATTTCAACCATGCATTGCAGCCATTTATGCCGCTTTCCAAATATGCGATGCGCATATTTCAAGGACGCTATGTATAGAATTATTAGGTTTTCTCTCTATGTACAAAAGTGAAGGGCGCTTAAGGTATCGAAACAGAACAAGAAGAAATCACTGGGCATGGCTCATCACCAGTGCCGTCCATGTGATGCGGAATTTCAGAAAACGAGGTTATAATAAAGAAAGCCTAGTTGGAGGTTATATGAAAAAAATAAACTGCTGGGAATTCATGGGGTGCGGAAGGGAACCGGGAGGCAGGCAAGCCGACGAACTCGGAGTGTGTCCCGCCGCTGATGATAAACGGTATGACGGTATTCAGGGCGGGAAGAATGCCGGGAGGGTCTGTTGGGTTGTGGTGGGGACCATGTGCAACGGCGAGGTGAAAGGCACCTTTGCGAAGAAATATCAGGACTGTAAGAAATGTGAGTTCTACAAAAAAGTCAGGGAGGAGGAATCAATCCTGCATAAACTTTCCCCGAAAGATTAGTGTAGCGCGGCCAACGCTTCTTTACATATGTTTTGAGTGCATTTCCTGTCATTGTCCCGAAGGCGGGAATCCAGGCTCCCTTGTTTTCCGAAGAAAATGGATTCCCGATTACTACCTCGGGAATGACGTGCAAGAAACTTTGCGACCTTTCTCATGTAAAGGGATTTCTGACTCACTACACCAGGAACAGTCATTCTGATTTTCCCGCGCGCCTCAGTTCATCCAACGAGGCACATCACATCATCGAAGGCATTCTTGAGTTACGCCCGTTCAATTCCATACTTCTATGTCCGCAACTGGAGCATGCACTCTGTCTCCTCCTCGATACTGTTCCAGACAATCCTTTCTGCCTCGAGCCAGTTGTCAAGGTCATGCCCCTCGGCCTTCCCACTTTCGACGTAGAGCTTCAGAGCCACTTCTTCTACTAAGTCCACGGTAATCATCACTCTAACCTCCTTGCTTTGTCGGTTTTCTCTTTCCGGACTTATCCCGACTTAAGTGTAGTCTTTCTCACGCCAGGTTATTCCGCAGATCTCATTCTCCGCAGGATCTCTTAGAGGCTCCCGACAGAGGACTCATCATTTCCCTCGTCATCGGCAACGCCGAGTACCTAGCAAACTTCTGGCACTCAAACCCGGTCTTCATGCAAAAGCTTACACCACTGTCATTGCACCGTATGCAGGGCGGCTTGCGCCCCTGGATGCCTGTCACGATGGAACGGTACTCTCGCGGACTCATTGATTCCTCCTAAAAACACAGTCCGAGCCCCCACCGCTCTCCTTACGCGGGCAAAAGATGGAAATCTCTCTTTTATGAGGGCTGTAGGTAAAACACCCGGTCTGAGAACATCTCAATCTCATCGCACGCTTTATCCACAAATGTGGGGAGCCATCCGGACCAAGGCGATGAGAACTTTCCTGATGTTCTTCTTCTCCATAGATTGCCTCCTTGTTGCGCGGAGCGATACATGATCCTCAATTCTTGACTCTATTCTAGTTCAGCGTTCCTGACCAAAAGCTGACGGGAAGATTACCGAAAGGTAATATTGCATAAATTCATAAACTTCAGGGACCGGCATGACGATGGCTGAATGATACGATGGTTAGGGATTCAGCAGTCTGAGTGGGATGGAGGGCAAAAACCGGTGCGCATCTCTGTCATGAGGATCAATGAGAGGCAGATTTCGGCAGGGTGATGGTAAAGGCGCTCCCCTGGTTCAGGCCGCTCGTTACACTGATATCTCCGCCGTGAGCCCTGGCGATTGCCCTGGCAAGGCTGAGACCAAGCCCCGTGCCCTCTTGCGACCTGCTTTGATCACCCCGATAAAAGCGTTCGAAAATGCGGGAGAGGTCAGACGGAGGGATGCCGGTTCCCGTGTCCTTAACCGAAATCACAACCCCTTCCTTGCCATCCTCAGCAACCGAGACCTCTACCGACCCTCCTGGAGGGGTGTACTTGACCGCATTATCCAGGATATTGGACAACATTCTCTGGATCATAGGGCTTTCACCAGCGATAAGGCTCCTGCCAGCAGCGTCGCAGTCCAGGCTCACCCCCTTGTCTTCAGCCACGGGTTCAAACAATTCGCATGCGCCGCGGACTAGTCCGAAGATATCAATCTCCTCATGGGAGAGGCTGCTCAACCCGGATTCTGTCTTGGAGATCATGAGCATGGTGTTTATCATGTCAAGAAGCCGGTCGCATTCCTCAACGGTGCCGGCAGCCATGGACTCAAAGTCACTCAGGGATTTTCCTGTGCTGAGAGTCACCTCAGCGCCTCCGCGGATTCTCGTAATGGGGCTTTTCAGATCATGGGCAATGTTATCGCTCATTTCCCTGAGCTCTGCAAGGAGGATTTGAATACGGTCAAGCATTTCATTGAAGGTGATGGCGAGCTGATCGATTTCATCTCCACCGCCCGTCACCGGAACCCTCTCTTGAAGGACGCCGCTTGATATCTTGCGGGCTGTTCGGGTGACTGCCTCAACGCTGGACACAGCCCGCCTCGCCATAAACCAGCCAACCCCCGCGGCGATGACAATGAGGCAACTCATGGTGAGGGTAAATTTCTCCTTAAACGCATTTAGAAGGTGGGAATAAGTCTCCATAGCCTGTCCGACCTGCAAGATCATGGTCGGGCTAAGCATTGCGTAAAGGATGCGCACTTTGTCCTTACGATGGGGAATCACAGTCGTCTCGAAGACGGGGGCATTACCCTGAAGCAGCTCCTGTATGGCAGCCCTTTCAATGCCGATATCCTGCCAGTAAGAGACGTTCGTAGAAGAATAAACCTGTCCGTCCGGCTGAAGAAGGCGAAAAAATACTTTCTTTACCCCTGCTGCCTGGGCTTCGATAATCGTGGCATTCTCGACGGCGGCGATGCCTTCTTTGCTCAGAAGTACAGAAAACCTGTTCACCTGGCTCAGGAGCTCCTGATCGGTACGTTCGCGGATGACCGACAAGATGAGGGTATAAAATAAAAGAAAGGCAACAAAGGAGGATACCGTAAAGATACCGGCATACCAGATGGTCAGCCGGAACGCAAGGGTACTCCTGAGGTTAAGGAGTTTCCTGAAGCACATATCCCACTCCACGAATGGTACGGATCAGCTTCTTTGCAAAATCCCTGTCAATCTTGTCCCTCAGCCTGCAGATCCTCGCTTCCACCACATTGGTCTGGGGGTCGAAATTGTAATCCCAGACATGCTCCATGATCATGGTCTTGGAAACCACCCTTCCCGAATTCCTCAGAAGATACTCAAGGAGGGAAAACTCCATTGGCTGCAATTCGATCTTCCGGCCCTCCCTGGTCACTTCACGGGTGATGAGATTCATGGACAGATCCCCGACGGTCAGGCGTGTCGGTTCAGCCTGGCCGCTCGCCCTCCTGATTAATGCCTGCAGCCGTGCAAGGAGTTCAGAAAAAGCGAAGGGCTTCGTGATGTAGTCGTCGCTTCCGGCCTGAAGTCCCCTGACACGGTCGTCAACAGCTCCCCTGGCGCTCAGCATGATGACTGGCGTAAGGATACTCTCCGTTCGCATCTTCCTGACGAGAGACAACCCGTCCAGCTTTGGCAACATGATATCAACAATGGCCGCGTCATAGGATTCGGTCATCGCCATGTGAAGGCCATTCTCACCATCCGAAACATGGTCGATCGCGTACCCCACAGCCTTTAGCCCCTTCACGATGAAAGAGGCTATCTTGTTATCGTCCTCAACAAGTAAAACTCGCATACCTAAAAACCCGACGTACAGGAACGAGGCGCCATACACCCACCCAGCTTCTCTTGCATAAATTATTATAGCTCCCTGTCCTTCTCCCTTGTCCAGACGACTTGATCGTAATGGTCGCGATGCCTCCCCCCCTGCGAAGCGTTCGGATCATAATTTGAATCTTCTGAACATATAAAACTTCGGGAAATCAATACCGAGCGTCACCACTGCCGAGAATATCAGAACAGCGGCAACCTGATACGGCGTGAGGGAAGGGACAAAGATACCGTAAACTCCCAACAGGAAGAAGCCGATTATAGTCGCGGCGCTCAGGATACCTAATTCCCTTCCCGGCATTGATGACCAGAAGTGCCTCCGCTCCCTTACGATCAATACCCTGAACTGGCTGTTGAATACCAGATTGAGCATCACCAGGGTGCGGAGTCTTTCCCATTCAAGATGGAAATACTTTACGCCTATCACAATGACGAGCATGCCTTCCACGACCAGGAGCATGCCCGGTACAAGCGATGCCAGCGTGATGTTTTTTACATCCCATGTGTTCGGGTTTGTGGTATGTTCGACATTGTCTGTCGCCAAAGACATGGTGACGAAATCGTTTGCAAAGACGAGGAGCGACATCCCGAGGAGGGAGAGTACAATGTCATGGAGCCAGAAGAAACTCAGGGTCAGGAGACCGACGAATTCGATAACCTTTGTGACCTTATTGATAACCCATGTCAACATCCGTTGATAGGTCTTCCTGCTTATGGTTATCGCATCGATTATGACACCCATGCCAGGCTCCGTCAGGACTACACTCGCAGAGGCCTTTGCCACATCCGTCGCATTGCTCACGGCTATCCCCATCTCAGCCTGTTTCAGTGCAGGCGCATCGTTGACGCCATCTCCCGTCATTCCTACCATGTGACCCCTGGACTGCAGAAGTTTCACGATCTTGTACTTATCCTCGGGATAGATCTCGGCAAACCCGTCGCTTTCTCCGACAATCTTGACCTGCTCATCATCGCTCAAGCCCCCGATGTCCGCGATACGGACAATGTTTCCACCGATCCCCGCCTGAAGGGCTATCTCCTTCGCTATAGCCATGCTGTCGCCCGTCAGCATGATCGGCTTTATTCCCAGCCTCCTTGTCTGTTCTATCATGCCTTTGGAGTCCGGCCTGACTGGATCAGCCAGGGAAAGCAGTCCCGCGAGTTTAAGACTATCCGGGTCGTAGCCTTCTGAACGGGCGACTGCTATCGTTCTGTGCCCCTTCCGGGAAGACTCTTCTACGATGCGCTTTGCCTTCTCGATCTCTTCTTGCTCGATTCCCCGGCACATGGACATGATGATCTGGGCTGCGCCCTTAACAGTCTTAAACTGTTTTGTCTTGACATCGATGATCGCCTCGGTCCTTTTAATCAATGGATTAAACGGGGTATAAGAAATCCTTTTGTAGCCGCTGAGATCGACGTTCATACCTTTGGCATATCCAATGACGGCGAGGTCTATGATGTCCATGCCCTCCTCTTGCGAGGCCAGAGCGGCTGCAGCGACAACATCCTCTTTCGTATATCCGGAGAACGGTATGCTTTCGACAACCGATAAGGTATTCTGGGTTATCGTGCCTGTCTTGTCAAAGCAGAGGACGTCTATTGAGGCGGCGTCCTCGATAGAATCGAGCCTCGTCACTAAAGCCCCCCTTCTTGCGAGCTCCGTTGCACCAACGGACTGGACAATGGTGAGCACAGCCGGAAGGGCCACGGGGACTGCGCCCATAAGGAAGATTACCGCCAGGGTAAGCACGGTAAGAATATGTTCCTCCAGTTTCATGATCGCGCCGTACGCCAAAATCAGCATCAATGCGGCCATACCCAGATACATCATGTATCTGACGATAGCCATCATCACTTCCCCCTGGTGGGACTTCGGTTTTGCTGTTTTGACCAGCTCCGCTGTTCTGCCAAAATATGTGTTTGCGCCGGTATTGACCACCACGCATTTCGCAGCTCCACGCCTGATTACGGAACTCGAATAGATTATGTCTGATTCGCGCGTCTCCGCAGGGAGCGATTCCCCGGTCAGGGCCGATTGATCGACGGAAAGCCCGCCGGTCATGATCTTGGCATCGGCGGGAACAATATCTCCGAGCCCTACGGCGATGGTGTCTCCCGGCACGATCTCTTTCGCCTGTTTCGTAACCCAATCCCCTTGACGCAATACCTTTGCCTTGACCGCCAGTTTTTTCCTGAGGAGTTCGACCGCTTTCTGCGATTCCCGCGTATGCATGTGGCCGATGACTGCATTTACCGTGAGCAACACAAAAATGATACTCCCTTCAAGGTAATGCCTCAGGAGAAATGAAAGTCCCATTGCAAGCTCAAGCAGCCACGGCATGGGTCCCCAGTAGCGGAGAAGAAAATCGAGGAAGGGGCTCTTCTTTTTCTCCGGTATTTCGTTATAGCCGAATATCTCAAGACGTTTCCCGGCGTCGACCTCTGAGAGCCCCTCGTTGGAAGTCTCGAGGATCTTTAGAGACTCTTCAATGGAGAAATTCTTGAATTCAGATGTGTTTCTGACACTTCGATCCATGGAGACAAAGGTTCCTCGTGCTTTTCTTCATGTCGATTGTTCATCATCTGCCGGCGGCATAAGGTAATCTATCCCGATTTTCGTCCTTTCATCAGCAACCACAAAGATGACGATGAACGACCTGCCAAACTTCATCGCTTCGTTCAACAATGCGTCGACGCATACGTATTCCCTTCCCGATTCCCAGTGTACCATCGTCAGGCCACTTTTTATAGTCACGAACCGAGATGAGAGACGTAGCTCACAAGACTTGGGATATCCCCTTTCTTGACAATTTCGGATAAAGAGATATCATATATAGGGACATCACAGGAGAAGTCCCTATAGCGTTTTGTTCAAGGGACTCTATGGTGTCCGAACATTTTATGTCACAATTCCAACTACGAGATGAAGGAGGAAGCATGAAAAGGATTGTCGTGTCTGTTCTTGTCTCCCTGGTTCTCTGTTCTTTTACCGTTGCGGGAATTTCAGCAAAGGAGCCTTCAAAAAGCCGAGGGGAAGAGTTGTTCATGAAACACTGCAGTAAGTGCCATCCCAACGGAAGCAACGTAGTCATCGTCACGAAGACACTCAACCCTAAGGACCGCGAGGCGAATAAGATTAAGACTGAAGAAGACATCATTAAGCTGATGAGAAATCCGGGGCCAGGCATGGTGAAGTTCGGCGAGAACGTCATCTCTGAAAAGGACGCGAAGGCGATTGCTGCCTATATCATGAAGACCTTTAAATAGCTTCGCCCTGCCGTCGTGGCAGTATTATGACGGGGCTGTCGAAGCCTGCCAATCGGGGGGGGGCGGAAAAGACCGCTATCTTCTGAAGTTCTTTGTCCGGAAGATCTTTGTCCCCTTCATCCCAAGGGCATCGTACCTTTCACAGAACAGAGATGGGCCTTGTCAGAATCCCCCGGATTCCGGTTCCTTTTTCACCAAGAGAACCGAACACGGCATCTTCCGGACAAGTTCATCGTTACTTCGTCCGAAAAGAAAGTGCTCCAGATGACTCTCTTCGTGCGCAAGTACAATAATAAGGTCTATCTGTTCTTCCTTCACGGTATTGAAAATTTCCTCTATGGGTTTTCCCTCCTTAATCACCTCCTTTATGTCCATACCCTTCTTTCTTTCCAGATCGATAATGGCATGCAGCTCCCCTTTCGCCTCCTGCAATGCTCTCTTGTACTCTTCTTCCAGAGACGGTATCGGGAGGTTCCATCGTCCGAAAATAAAAGAATCATGGACCACATGGAGCACATAGAGTTCAGCCCCGTATTTTTGGGATAAGGAAATCCCATAATGCACGGCCTTTCTGCAGTACCTCGTCATTCTGCTTACAACAAGAATACGCCTAATGTCTTCCATAGATGTCCCTCCTCCCAGTGACTTGCTTGAAACGCCGTTATCTTCTTACTACGAGGACAGGAACTTTCATGTCCTTGTGGATGATCCCAAAGGTAACGCTTCCGAGGATTGTTGCCTTTATGGTGCTCTTGCCATGAGACCCTATGACGATGAGGTCAGCCTTTGATCTTTCTGCCTCTCTTACAATCGCATCCACCGGATAGCCCGTTCTGACAACCTTCTTTGACGGAACACCGCTTCTCTTACACAGCCTTTCGGCGTCGTC
>DASRZP010000131.1 GCA_035686305.1 Thermodesulfovibrionales bacterium
ATGCCCGCTTCCCCCTCCTTCAGAATGCTTACAATCTGTTCCTCTGTATACCGCGTCTTCTTCATCCCTGCCTCCTTGTTCGAGTGTCCTATTATGTCAACACTCTACTTACAAGTGGCACATTTTTCGGGGGACAGGTCCTCAGCATCCGATGAAACTCCAAAGTTCCTGCGGGTAATGTCATATCATGAGTGCCGAAACCGGCCGTAGAAAGACCTTCAAAGCATACGCGATATAACACGAGACCCGGGATACTACACCTCCACGTAGCGAAGAATATAACGGCCAGTCGGGCTCCTGCGCGCTGCGCTACTGAGATATACAGCCCCGAAAGTCTCTCAACCTGAGTTTGACTAAGTTGCTATTTCCTGCAGCACCTCAGGGTGTTTTGCGGCAATGAGAAGCAGTGTCTTGGCCGCTCCAGAGGGGTTTCGACGGCCCTGTTCCCAGTCACGCAGAGTACGGGGAGAAATGCCAAGCAGTTCTGCAAATTTCTCTTGCGATAAGCCTGCACGAGACCGCGCCTCAGCAACGAGTTTACGGTCAGCCGGAATAATTTCGTCTTTCTCCACAGTCCCGTCTCTTCTTGTCACCATGCGGCGCAGAGAACCATCAGGCTGCGGAACAAATGTCGTCTTTCGCGCCCAATTTGCACGACCGCCCTTTTCAATTGTCTCCATATAACGCTTGAGTGCTTCTTTAGCTTTGCTCATGAAGAAATACCTCCTTGATTCGTTTAAGCCACGCGCGAGGGACGTCATCGCGTTCCTGTTCTGATACATATCGACCTGTCTCACCTAAGACCTTCGCCATTTATGTATTCTCCATCATCTTTGAGTGACCGCAAAACACTGTGAGCTATCCACCTTTCCGATTATCCTCAAACATCTCGGCAGGCATCTGGTGCCGTAATTGCCACACCATCTTGATTGGACGTTCATTTTCGTAGCTGACACGCTCGGCAGGTCCAAGATAGGTGAACGGTACGGTAAAACCATTATATCTTTTTTTGTCTCTGGCAAATATTAGAATCGTGTAGCCTCTCTGCTCATGCTGAATCAGGTTCTGGCCCGTTTCGGACTGTTGCGCCGTGTTTGATTGTGACTCCCAATGCAACAGTTCTCTACTTATAGGATAATCGGCATACATGGTACTCGGAGAAAATTCTCGTTCCGTTTTCTGATAGGTGATTAAGAGCACATATGCCCTTATTGTAGGAAAGTGAATAACTCCGACACCTCTTTGGCCTGCTGTTTGGAGTGTTGCCTGTCCTAAGCCGGCCAGGATGTCTGTGCTTCCGTATTGAGCATGCAGTTCAAAAGGGCAGGCAAAGGGCAGAACAGGAATGTGTCCACTGACATCTGAATTATCTTGAGACCAAGCAAGAACTTCGTCCAGATCAGCAAGTATCGAAGGATTGTTTGCAAGTCTTCTAAACGCATTTTCAAGGGACGTTATGCCGAGATTGCTTCCTTTGTCTCCCCATATCCGATAGTAAATTGACATAGCAGAATCTCCAGTAAGTGTTATAGCCTCGCTGACAGCTCCCTGCGAAATCTTGGCAATAACATTACGCAATAGCGCAACTTCTTTTGGGCCGCTGATGAATGCTGCCCGCACCAGTGTCTTTTTGAGCCGCGCCAGATCAGGATCAGTTGGAATCGAAGACAATTGTGCTTTTGCCTTCCATCCACTCCATGTCTCACTGACAAGTAGAGTCTCAGGCTCGTAATCATGGTAGCGGACGAAATTGCCGAAGGTCAGTTCCTGCCCGGTCTCGCTGGTGAATGTTTGAAGTCTATCGGGCACTTGAACCGATAACCGTCCAAGGTTTTCCCTGATGTTCTCCAGAACATACTGGCGAGATAGACGGTCGAGTTGCACTGAGCAGCCAGCGGGGAGATGGGGGAAATCAAGCTCCACTTCTTTATCAATTGAGAAGCGGTGTCGCGGCAGGAGCGCCTTGAGTTTGGTGTCGATTCGGTAGCGGCGGTGGGTCTGGCCAACAAAATCCAGTACGGTTAGGCAATCCTTGCCAGGCGCATGGCGTAAGCCACGTCCCAATTGCTGGAGGAAGACGGTCAGGCTTTCAGTGGGGCGGAGAAAGAGGACGGTGTTTACCTCAGGAACGTCAACACCTTCGCTTAGTTTGTCGACGGTGAAGAGAAAGGTGAGCCGCCCAGCCTTCAGACCATCCAACAATTCCTGACAGCGTCCGTCTTCAACTCCTGAGACAAATGCGCCTGACGGAATCCCTTGCGTGTTGAACATATCTGCCATGAAAACAGCATGCTTGATGGTGACGCAGAAACCAACCCCTTTGATTGTGCTCAGATCAGGTTCATAGCGATTGAGCGCTGTGAGAATGGCATCAACACGCTGTTTGGCCCGGGCATGATCCATAACATAGACATTTTCCAAGGCAGTTGCATCATATTTGCCGTTGCGCCAGAACTGATCCTGATTGAGGGCAACTGGGTCAGCCACGCCAAAATAATGGAAGGGGCAGAGAAGCTTTTCCTCTAATGCTTCGGGCAGGCGAATTTCGGCGGCAAAACGGTTGCCGAAATCAGCAGCGACATTGTCGCCGTCCATGCGCTCAGGGGTTGCAGTCAAACCGAGAAGAATCTTTGGAGAAAAGTTTTCGAATATTGGCCGATAACTTGACGCAGTGCCATGATGGGCCTCATCGACAACGATGTAGTCGTAAAAGTCTCTTCCCACCTGTTCCCAGAGGCGCCGACTCGCGAGCATCCCTATTGAACAGAACAGATGCTCCAGGCGATTGGCCTGATATGAGCCTACCAACAACTCACCGAAATTCTGGTCCCGCAGGACATTACTGAAGGTTGCCCGTGCCTGTTCAAGAATCTCCTGGCGGTGGGCTACGAATAATAGCTTTGCCTGTCTTTGTTTTTGCTGAAAGAAATGTTTAAAGTCAAATGCAGCAACCACTGTCTTTCCGGTACCGGTAGCTGCAATAACGAGATTGCTCAAACGGCCATGAACGCTACGTTCCCGTTCCAGAGCTTCTAAGATGCGCTCCTGAAAAGGGTGCGGACGAAGATCAAAAAACACCGCAGGACCAGTTCTATGTGGATTACGGGCACGGTCAATGGCGGTACGGAAGAGAGACGGATTGTCAGGATCAAAAGGCAGGAACTCACGGCTATTCCAATAAGTCTCAAACTCAATGGTAAATTTTTCAAGAATATGACGCATGTCTTGGGCTGTTACCTTTAGATTCCATTCCAGTCCGCTGGTAATTGCGGCATGAGACATATTAGCAGAACCTATGTAGGCAGTAGAGAATCCGGTGTTACGCCTGAAATGATACGCCTTGGCATGTAGTCTGGTCCGCTCAATGTCGTAGGAAATACGGACATCGACGTTCGGCATCCGGGCCAGCCACTCCACAGCCGGAGCGTCAGAGGCACCCATGTAGGAGGTCGTTATCAGCCGAACCGGAATATGGCGATCACGCAAATCCTCAAAAGCTGGCATTAATAAGCGCAACCCGGACCATTTAATGAAAGACACTAGGATGTCCACCCCATCGGCAGACCGCATCTCTTCGTGTAATTCATGGGCAAGTTGTGGTTCCTGGGGGGAGCCGGTAAAAAGACTGCTTTCTGATATCGGGGTGTGAGGCCGGGGGATACCTGAAGTCCCATAATTTGGAGGGGTAACTTCAAGGAGTACCGGCTTATGTTCTGGGATTAGTCTATGCTTTTCAAGATGGCCTCTGCCTGTCTCTCTATCAACTTGACCAAGTATCTTGTTGCATAGTGCAAGTCGTCTTTCAGGATCGGACTCTTCTCTCAGAGCCTGCTCAAGCACCTTTGCAACGAAAGTAGCATAGCGGGCCGGTTGCTCTTCTGGATCAAGTTTCCCAAATATCGCTCTTAGTTCTGGATACTGGGCAAGCACATCGCGGAGGTATTCATCAAGAAGAACTTCGTAAATACCGTAGGCAATTGGCTTCATGGAATAGCAGCTTTGAGACTATCGATGTAAGTTTGAATTACAGGCAAATCGGCATCAGCCCAATCAAGAGTATGCAGGTCTTCCGGCGGTAGCCAGGTAAAAGCTGCATGTTCATGCAACGTTATTTCGCCGGATGCTATTGTGCAAACAAACGGATGAAGTGTGACAGTAAAGGTGTGGTAGCTATGCTTATGCTGAGGCAATGCGCGCTCCACGGTTATATAAAGCCCAAGTTCCTCAATAAGTTCGCGTTGCAAACATTCAGCCGGCAGCTCGCCGGGCGCGATTTTGCCTCCGGGGAATTCCCACTTCAGAGGCAGGCTCATCGTGGTGCTTCGCTGTGTTGCAAGCACTGCGCCGCCTCTTTCAATGATTGCGCAAGCAACCTGTATATGTTTCATGTTTAATTTCTATGCCCTCATGTCCACGTCATGGACATATCCTAAAAACGTGTCCAAATAAGCCTGTTTTATGGACATGTCCACATGTTTGCAACATCGACACAGCTCTCTTCTTAAACGGCGTAATAACCCGCCAGTTGTTACACCATTTAGTAGCATTACACTATTCTCTGCCATCTCGCGGACCGGCCTTTGCCAATAGTTTTAATCTTGCCCTGATCCCGCAATTTAAACAGCAGTGCCCTCGCATCTCAAAGTTGAACCACCGTTACGCCTTCGATGCCCTTGAAATGCTTCTTGTCAAAGGTATGTATCTCATGTGCTCCTTTCTCCTGGGCGAATGCTGCGATCCACGCGTCCACAAGATCAACCCTCTCGGCCCTGTACCGCTTAAGAGCAGAGCGGACGATCACGTCATCAGGAACCGTGAGGCCGGGTGTATTCAGGATCGAGTCCACGAGGTCGGCGATCTCTCCAGCCTCCATCCGATAGAAACTCTCAAGCACCCAGACGAGTTCTGCAACGGCAATGGCCGGCATAAGAATATGGACCTCGCCTTTACCCGCCTTTTTTAGGAGCGCATCGACAACCTGCGCCTTACGCGCATCATCATTAACAAGGTATCTGATGAGCAGGTTCGTATCGATAACGATCCGTTTAGTCTTATCCACTCTGAGCGCCCTTTTTCCCGACGTATTCTTTTGCCGTTTTTCTCATGTCCTCAAAGTCAGCACGCCTCTGCCTGTCTTTCAGAACTCCCTTGAAATCCTGAAGCGTCTTTGCGGTCTTCACAACGAGCTTTTCATCTTCTTTCTCGAAGACCACAATGCTGCCGGTCTGGATGTGGAGCAAGTCCCTCACCTCTTTCGGCAAAGTGATCTGTCCCTTGGATGTAACCTTAGCAAGCGCTGTCATAGTATCTCCTTACAATATTAAGTTACCTTACATAGAATTATATGAAAGGAGATCGCAAAAAGCAAGAGGCTTGTCAGGAATATCAAATCTCTCTTTCAGGGCGGTCCTTCTCGAATTTTACCAATATATCATCGGGACAAGAGCGTATTACCGGAACAAATTCAATTTCTTCTGACAAAGGGGACTCTTTTCCTTTACGGTACATGAATACTGCTGCCAGGAATCAGCAGTTCTCCGGTTTCAGGATCCTGACCGATTATGTCGATTCTCCTTTTGTCTCCGGAATATATTGGATCGTCCAAAGAGTAAGCGATTATCGGCCTTAATCCTCTTCCTGCATATTCAAGCGTTCTGAATAAGTAACCAATGAACGAGCCGGAATAGCGGTAGCGACGTATACAGCCCGCGATGCTGTTCTGGATCAATTGATCATAGCCCCTCCAGCAAGAAATTTTCGGACAATGCTCGATCCAGTCCTCAATAGTGAACCTGAGCAACTTTATAATCTCCCGTTTGGCTGCTGTATTTCCCCTTTGGGCAATTCTTACCAGTGCGATGCTGATGATGTCCCGTATGTACTTATCATTCTTGTCTGCCGGGGCAATGAAAGTATAAAGTTTGTCGTGATATTTTTGGAGAACCGTTCCAACCTCAGCCTTATTCCGGTATGGTTTCGACCCATTCCGGCGCCGTCTGTTCCATCTCCTTGGGAATTCAGGAGCCAGGGCGCGAGTAATCCTGTCCCAGTCTATGCCGCTGGTTTCGATTCTTATGTTTTTCTGGATAAACCGGTAAATATAGGGAGCACGCAGCCGGACCCAGGAACTATTGAAAGTATCAGGTCGCTCCTTTATCAGCAGATTGTTTATGGTCCTGACGGCAGACTCAAAATCCATAGCATTAACTTTATAGCAGAACAGAAGAACCAAAACGTACGGATTCTCATGAGGGCTTGCAAGTGGCATCGCTGCGAGACCGTCTGCTTTTCGCCATATATACCCTTCCTCTCATCCTTCTGACGATTCCTCTGGCAACATTCTCGGGCACCCCGTAGTAATAGAAAACCTCACTCGCTACCCTCTCAAGTGTGAGCCTTCCCTTCGCATTCAGGTATCTGTTCAGAACATAACGCTCAGGCTTCGTCAGTTCCACATCCCGGACGAGTTTTTCCCTTCGAGCCTTTGACCTGATCTGCCTGAGACTCTCTCTGATCCACTCCGTATCCTTCCATATTCGGCTAAGGCGTGACAGAAAGGCCATGTCCTCATCGGTCAGGACCTTTTGAATAACTCCACGCTTGTTAAGGATCTTCAGGGACTTCCTGGTAAATCCAAACTCATCCATAAGCTTTTCCAGAGTCATTTTTCATCTCCTTTCTCAAATCTCACAGTGTCACGCTGATAACAAAAATTATCGAAGCCAACACTGTCACGGACCAACAAACGACGTTATTTCCATCTTTCAAAATCCTCAGAAGTAATAACCGACGGGGCAACCCCTCCCTGCCGCCGGAAAGTGGCCAGAAAGACCGCCACAAAACTGGCCAGGAAAATGGTAAGTAGCCAGTTTGCGGTTGCCCCTCCGGTTATTTATACAAGTAAGTAATGAGAATTTCAGAGGTGACATGAAAGAAATGCAATTTGAGAAACGGAATATCTACACCAATGACCACTTTGTTATGGACGACGTCTATATGGATCACTACGCAAAGGTCTGCGGTGTCTATGCGACATGTGTGTATATGGGCCTCTGCCGCTATGCAGACAGAATAACTCAGTCCTGTTCCCCGAGAATTTCCCTCCTGGCCGATAAACTGAATATCTCGACGAGGCAGGTCATCAGGGTGCTGAAGATTCTGGAGTATTACAAAATCATCAGAATTGAGAGGACACCGGGAGAGGTCAATAAATACTTGCTCATCGACAGTAAGTATTGGAAACCTATAAAGTCCTTGCAACAGGCTATGACTAAGGGACACCGGTGTCACAGAGATACCAGTGCCTCACAGACACTCCCCTATGTCAGTCAGACACCACCCCTGTGACTGATAGACACCAGACCCGTGACTGACAGGCACACTAAGGATTTTTATTATAAGGATTCTTATCTTAAGGATTTAAATATATATACCCCTCTCACCCGAAAATACCGATTAATGATATCAGGTAGTCCTTACGGCACCAGATACGAAGAGGACCAGGAAAGTCCCTCTCAAAAGAATTGTGAAAGTGATACCCTTACGCCCCACGAATCTTGAATAGCTCGATAAAGATACACCCACCGGAAAAGTTGCCCCCCTGGTAATAATCAAGAGATATGGAGAGACTGATGGACATATGTGAAGTGTCCGAGATGCTTGGTGTGACGAAGGCCACGATCTATTCCTGGACTTCTCAGAAAAAGATACCTCACGTGAAGCTCAGCAGGCGCCTTCTTAAATTCAGAGAGAGGGAGATTAAGGACTGGATCGCCGAGAAATCCGTCATCGTGGATTCTACACGCCTGCCCGATAAGACAAGGAGGGCTCACACACGGAAAACAACGCCCCGGCAATTGGGGAGTGATCACATAGAGGGCATTATTCGGAATGCAAAGGAAGAGGTCTTTCATGGTCGCTAATACCCTGCCATTTCAGTGCTATAATAGGGCAGGTATTTTCAAGCCTTGTTTGGTCCCGGAAAGGAGGAAGGATTAATTATGGGACTATACAGGCGTAAGGATTCTGATATCTGGTGGATGTCTTTTTCTGTCAACAACGTTCGTCACCGCAGGACCACCGAGACATCAGATCGAAAACTGGCAGAGAAGATATATGCAAAGGTGCAGACACAGATCACCGAAGGAAAATGGTTTGAGCTTGACGCCGGAAGACAGCACACATTTGATGAGATGATGGAGAAATACTTGCGGGAATATTCGAGGGTTCACAAAGCAGAGTCGACATACAGAAAGGATAAGGCCCTCCTTGGTCATCTCAATAAAGTCTTCTCGGGTCTCACGCTCAATCAGATTACGTCGAGGATGATTACGGAGTACAAGACGAGTCGTCTTACAAAGGGAGCCTCACCCGCTACGGTTCGGAACGAACTTCGGCTTCTCAGCCATTCCTTCAATGTCGCGATGAAGCAGTGGGAGTGGGTCAGCAATAACCCTACGATGAGAGTCAGCTTCAGAGAGTTGAAGGCGAAGACCATCAACCGGTGGCTGGCAGAAGAAGAAGAGGAAGCACTTCTGAAGGCCGTCGAGGACAGGCTTTATGGTCAGCTACGGGACATTGTTATTGTAGCGCTCAACACCGGCATGAGTCAGGAAGAGATCCTCAAGCTCCAGTGGCGGAACGTAGACCTCTTCAGGAAGACGATTACCACGACGCGGCAAAAGACGAACCGCACGCGTACGATCCCGATCAATAACACTGTTTTTGAACTGCTTAAGCAGAGGATGAAAGTTAAGCCGATCATCGGAAGCGGGTGTAATGTATTTTTCAACGGCGCGGGCAATATGATTGATGCAGCCAAACTCAAGAGGGCATTTATTGCTGCGGTAGAAGCTGCAAAGATCGAGGATTTCAGGTTCCATGACCTGAGGCATACCTTTGCCACAAGACTCGTCCAAAGGGGCGTTGATCTTTACAAGGTTGCCAAGCTGTTAGGGCATGCCGATGTATCAACGACTCAACGATATGCCCATCACTACCCCGAGAGCCTGAGGGATGGAGTTGAAATTCTCGACAGTCTGAACGTAAGACGCGCCACGGAACAAACGATTTGTCACGATTTTGTCACGGTCGACGGTATCGAGGAACAAAACGGTGTCAGGGCCACTTTCTAACGCTTTGATTTGTAAGGAAGAAGAATGGTGCCCCCTGCAGGAATCGAACCTGCGGCACCAGGTTTAGGAAACCTGTGCTCTATCCTACTGAGCTAAGGGGGCTCTGTGGTTGCGCTCGTATTATACAATAAATGGTGATGCCTTGCTCAAGGCCGCTTTACAGAGACGGTGACATCAGTTCGAAAGCCTTTCTTACTGCATCCTCTGCGTTCTCAGCCCTTACAACGCCCTTCACTTCCCATGTATTAATTCCAATAACAGGCTTTCCCATCTTCAGCCCAAGGGCGATCTCAGAGAGGGTTCCATATTCACCTCCGACAGCTATCAGTACCCGGGCAGATCGGGCTATGATGACATTCCTCCCTTCCCCGAACCCCGTCGGTATGGCGATATCAATGTAGGGGTTTGCGTCATCGCTTTGGTTGTGAGGCAGGATTCCGACGGTTACGCCGCCCCCGGCCTTTGCGCCCCTGGCAGCAGCCTCCATAACGCCGCCGAGCCCTCCGCAGACCAGGACTGCTCCCCCTTCGGCGATAAGTCTGCCCACCTCCTCGGCCGTCTTGAGTGTCCTCTCATCTGCCTTACCGGCGCCGATGACTGCGATCATCTTCCGGTTCATCACAGTATCACTTTAGATGGAACAAAAGAATATGTCAACAGACTGAATGGATTGAAGATTCCCTGAAGAAACTGATACAATCCTTGGTGGATAAGATGAACCTTGATGTTTTCACCACGGAGGAACGATGCATTTTTCTGAAGAAGAACTGAAGAGATACCATAGGCAGATGATGATGGAAGGTTGGGGCGAGGCGACGCAGAAGAAACTCAAAGACGCTACTGTCTTTATCGCAGGGGCAGGCGGCCTGGGCTCGCCGGTTTCGATCTACCTTGCTGTTGCCGGGGTAGGTCACATGAGGATCTGCGACTTCGACACCCCTGACTGGACGAACCTGAACCGCCAGATTCTCCATGACCATACGAGAATTGGCGTCAACAAGGCGATCTCAGCGCAGATTACCATCAGGAAACTGAACCACAGTATCAAGGTTACCGCCTTTACCGATAAGATAGTGGCCGAGAATGTTGATGAACTCGTGGGAGATGCGCAGATCATTCTTGACTGTATGGACAATTTCCCCACGAGGTATCTCCTGAACGAATCGGCCATTAGAAAGAAGATCCCCCTCGTTTATGGCAGCATATGGGGTATGGACGGGAGACTCTCCTTTATAAAGTCTCCCGAAACACCATGTCTCCGCTGCCTCTTTCCCGAGGCGCCCCCCAGTGAGACTTTCCCCGTCCTAGGCACGACTCCGGGCGTTATCGGATCTCTCCAGGCTCTTGAAACGATCAAGTACCTGACGGGCATAGGAACGAACATCAAAGGGAAGCTCCTTGTATGGGACGGCGCTAAGACTGAATTCAGGACCTTCAAGGCACGGAGAGACTCGCATTGTCCGGCCTGCGGAGACCTTGCATAGAGGAGAAAGTTAATGGCAAGGTCAAGAGATACCTAATCTCAACCTTGCCTTAACCTTTAAGGTTGGTCGGGGCGAGAGGATTCGAACCTCCGACTTCACGGTCCCGAACCGTGCGCGCTACCAGACTGCGCTACGCCCCGAATTGCCGGCCTAGGCCTGGAAGATCGGACGCTGCTTGACCAGCTGAGACTGAGTGAAATTATACCACATTCTTAAACCTTTCCCGCACGCTTCATGATACGCGAAAAGTGGCGGGAGCGTGTGGGAATCGAACCCACCCTGCCAGTTTGTGGCCGGCAACACTGGATTTGAAGTCCAGGAGGGACACCAGAACCCTATGCGCTCCCAGTGATGTGACTTATTGATAATACAGCATTTTCAGCGCCAGCGCAAGCGCCCCCATCATCCTTTCTGTTCCCACTGCAGTAGAATTGTAGCAGTCATCCAATGCCTTAATGCGCAACCGTCAGACTAGCAGGACAGTGACGAGCATGCCGCTCTCGGTCATTTTGATGGATCTATGCCCCATAAATCCTGAAATGGTATAGAGGTCAACTCTCGACCGAACAAGCCGGGTTGCGAAGGTGTGGTGCAGATCGTGGAAATGTAAGTCTTCGGGCTTCCACTTCACGAATGTCGTTGTAACCCTTTCGTTTATATCAACAGGGGTTGACGGTCGGAAAGCTCTGAAGCACTGAGCATGGCGTTCACCACCCCGCCTGACCTACGCCGACTCCACGTGAGACGACTGACCTGTGCGCACCCTCACGCGGCATGCAACGCCGTCAGAACTCGCTGAACTCGTTCATGTAGTGCGAGCGGTACGCCACCCGGCGCTGGGTCAGGTTGACGTTCCAGGACGCAAAGTCGGCCAGTGATCGTGGAGGGAAGCGCAGACGGTGGAACATGGAGCTCCACGAGTACATCTCGCGCTGCATCCGCTTCACACCGTCCATCAACTGCTCCTGGGTCATGAGTTTGGGGTGGAAGTAACAGTGAACGCCGGCCCATCGCTCGAGGTTGAGCTCATCCAGGATGGCGCCATCGGCTTTCATACGGTCATAGATCGGCGTGCCGCGCAAGGGCGCCAGGAGGTTGAAATAGGCAGCCGGAACCTTGTGTTTCTGCACGAACTCGAGCGTCGTGGACAGCACCTCGAGATCATCTGTATCGCCGCCGAGCACGAAGTTGAAGGAATAGCTTATGTTGCGCTCGTTCAGGTTCTTGATCATCTCCACGTAGGTCTGGACGTGGTTGAAGTCCTTGTGCATGGTCTTCAACGTCTTCTGGGAAACGCTCTCGATCCCCATGTTGACGTGGAGCAGCCCCGAGCGCTTCGCCAGGTCGAGGAATTCCTCGTCGAGACCGAAGCGCGGTGAGAACAGCGCCGACCAATGGATCTTGAGCGGGATCAGTTTCTCTAGGAGCTCCACCGTGTGGGCCTTGTGGCCCACGAACTGGCTGGCGGCGAAGAAGATGTGGCGTGACCCACACTTCTTGATCTCCTCGACGACTTCGTCAGCGGGGCGACAGCGCCAGCCGTAGTCGCCGTTCAGTCGCCGCTCGGCGCAGAAGTCACAGGTGTAGGGGCAGCCACGAGACTGCTGGATGACGTACGGACTGTAAAAGACGTGGTGCTTCCGGTTCAGCAGATCCCAGCGCGGCGTCGGCAGGCCGACGAGACTCGCAGGCTCCTTGCGCTTGTAGAATCCCTGCAGGCGCCCCGCCGCGGCGTCCGCGAGCATCTGCGGAAAGATTTCCTCGCCCTCGCCGATGCAAACGGCGGCGGCGTGGTCGGCCATCTCTTCGTGGTAGAAGGTTGCATGGGGCCCGCCCATCAGAACGGTAACCCCTCTCTCGCGGAACCTGTCGGCAACCTCGAAGGCCCTGAGTGAGGTCACGGTGCGCACCGTGATAGCGACAACGTCGTATCGACCGTCGTAATCTGGCTCGTCGATCTCGTCGTCGCACAGCATCACGTGCCAATTATCCGGGGCCATCGCTGCCAGGTAGGGCATGACAGCACCGACCACCTTGCGCTTGCGGATCCGGAGAGGTCGGCGATCGTCGCGGGAACGGTAGGTAGCCGCCTGAATGATCAGCAGTCTAGGCACGAAGACACCCTCCCCAGGCCGGTGGCTGGCCCTGTTTCAGATTCATGTCCGTCGCTTCCTCCCTGGCCTCCATCCGGTACCTTTGCAATTTTGGCATCTCGTGTTGTCCTTCCATCCTCTAACTCTCAATACTTCTAATGATACCACTAGGAGTTCAGAAAGGAAAGTAAACGGGAGCGATTATGATGTCCGCAGGCTTTTCGGTTTTCATCTGACCGTTTCAGGGCCTGCGAATTGTTATTGTCGTGATATAAATCCCGGGCATCCCTCAAATCCCCTGCAGCCGGCCTTCCGCAAACGGCATTCAGCATTGACGCAGGTGTTCGGACTCAGGGAAACCCTTTCCCCGGAACATACCCGATGAGACTTCTCTCGATTGTCATGTCCCCGACGGTCCCTGTTCATTATCACGATGTGCCGACTAATACCGGTAAGGGGCAATTTCATCGTTACCATTTCATAATCGATCCCCGTTCCTTCTATTCCGACCAGTTCTTCTTTCACCTTTGGCCCCTTACTCATTATGATCCTCCCATCCTTCTTCGTAACGGGGGAGGCCTTTTCCCAGAAGTCTTTTAAAGTAAAGAGTGCCCGCGTTACAGCCACGTCGACCACGGGGGATCCCGTCTCCTCAATGCGCTTCTCTATGATCTCAACGCTATCAAGGCCGAGGAGGTGAACGACATGTCTGAGAAAGGTCGCCCTTTTACGCGATGGCTCAAGGAGATAGAGTTTGATCTCGGGTCTTACGATCTTCAGGGGTATTCCGGGAAACCCTGCGCCACTGCCGACATCCATCACGCTTATCTCGCCAAGGGGAAGGCCCTTCAAATAGAGGAGGGAATCCATGAAATGCTTTATGATGATATCCTCGTCCCCTTTCATCGAGGTGAGATTGTAAGCCCTGTTCCATCTCTTGAGCTCGGCAAGATATACCGAAAAAGGCAGGATATGGTCTGGGGTATGAGCTAAAGACAACTCTCTCAGGCCTTCTTCAATAAGGGATTCCGGCGATGAAAAAGGCACCCCCCCGCGCCGGGAAGGCGGAAATGCTCGGGCTGGCGAATTCACTGCCCGGCCTTGCGAAGTCCCTTCTCGATCGTGACGAGGAGAAGGGAAAGGGCAGCCGGGGTGACTCCCGGGATCCTGCTTGCCTGGCCAATACTCGCCGGCCGTATCTCCTGAAGTTTCAGGACGATCTCTCGCGAGAGTCCGCTGACGGAGGTGTAGTTAAACTCCTCGGGTATCCTCTTGTTATCCATTCTCTTCAGCCTTTCAGCCGCCTCTACCTGTCGCTGGATGTACCCATGATATTTGACCTGTATCTCGACCTCGTCCCTGATCTCGCCGGTCAGCGGGTTTTCAGGCCCTTCGATCGCTTCTATGAGATCATATTTCACTTCAGGCCTTTTCAGGAGCTGCTCAAGGGTGATGTCTTCCTTCAGGGGAGCCGTCTTCAGAGCGATCAGCTCCTCATTTACCTGCTGAGGCTTGACACGCGTGGTCCGGAGACGAGTTGTCTCTGCATCCAGGAGACTCTGTTTTTCCCTGAAACGCTCAAAGGTCTCCTCATTAAGGAGCGAGATGGCATGTCCCTTTTCCATGAGCCTCAGGTCGGCATTGTCATGCCTCAGGAGGAGGCGGTATTCCGCTCTTGACGTGAACATCCTGTAAGGCTCTGTTGTGCCCTTCGTGACGAGATCGTCTATGAGTACGCCTGTGTATGCCTCATGCCGTCCGAGGATGAGCGGTTCTCTCCCCTGGAGCTTCAGGGAGGCGTTGATGCCGGCCATGAGCCCCTGTGCCGCAGCCTCCTCGTACCCCGATGTGCCGTTGATCTGTCCGGCAAGGAATAAGCCGTCGATGTTTTTTGTCTCAAGGCTGTGTTTCAGTTGGGTGGGATAAACAAAGTCATACTCGATCGCATAGGCAGGTCGCATAATCTCAGCTTCTTCCAGCCCAGGTATCGATCTGACGATCTTCAGCTGAACGTCATACGGCAGGCTCGTCGAAATGCCGTTCGCATAGTATTCTTTTGTCACGAGTCCCTCGGGTTCAAGGAAGACCTGGTGTCTTTCCTTATCAGCGAACTTCACCACCTTGTCTTCGATAGACGGACAATACCGGGGGCCGATGGACTTGATCCTTCCGCTGTAAAGCGGTGAGCGGTTGAGGTTCTCCCGAATGATCCTATGGGTCCCTTCGTTCGTATACGTTATGAAGCAGGGCAGCTGTGGATTGGTGATCTTTTCCGTGCTGTAGGAAAACGGCAAAGGAGGCTCATCTCCGCACTGGACTTCGGTCCTCGCAAAATCGATCGACTTTGCATCCAGTCTCGGCGGCGTGCCGGTCTTCAGTCTTCCCATTTCAAGGCCGGCCTCCAGCAGGGAGTCAGAAAGGCCGAGGGACGGAAACTCTCCTGCCCTGCCCGAGGGGAAATTGTTAAGACCGATATGGATCAGCCCCTTCAGGAATGTCCCTGTCGTTACCACAATAGACCGCGCCCCATAAAAGACACCGAGCAATGTCAGGACGCCTCTTACCTTTCCGTCTTCGACGAGGATCTTCTCAATGGACGCCTGCTTGATGAAAAGGTTCTCCTGCGATTCCATGACCTCTCTCATCCCGAGACGGTAGATAACCCTGTCGGCCTGGGCCCTGAGGGACCACACCGCTGGCCCCTTTGACCTGTTGAGCATCCTGAACTGTATCCCTGCCCTGTCGGTGTTCCTTGCCATTTCTCCGCCGAGGGCATCGATCTCCCTCACGAGATGTCCCTTTGCAAGGCCGCCGATTGCCGGATTACAGGACATCTGGGCTATGGTGTCGAGGTTCATCGTAAAGATGCACGTTGCCATCCCCATGCGGGCAGAGGCGAGGGCTGCCTCACATCCTGCATGGCCTGCACCGATAACAACGACGTCGTAATCAGAGTTTTTGATCATGGTCCTCTTCCCGGCAGTCCTGGCAGGGATACTACCTCAGCTTCTTCAGGAGGCAGACAGCGTATGCAGCTATCCCTTCACCTCTCCCCACAAAACCCATCCCCTCATCGGTCTTCGCCTTAATATTGATAATGCCCGATGGAATTCCCGACCGAGACATGGCTTCTCTCATCGCCTCGCCATAGGGGGCGAGCCGTGGTCTCTCAGCAAGGATGGTTGAGTCTATCCAGGCCATACCATATCCATTGACGAGCGCCAGATCGGCGACGTACCTCAGCATCTCTACGCTTGAGGCGTCCTTCCATTGCGGATCAGAATCGGGAAAGTGCCTTCCGATATCACCGAGCCCCAGGGCGCCCAGGATCGCATCGATAACTGCGTGGCAGAGGACATCTCCGTCAGAGTGTCCCAGGAGCCCTTTTTTGTAAGGGATATCCACTCCGCCAATGATGAGCTTCCTGCCTTCCACCAGCCTGTGAGAGTCATAGCCGATGCCGATTCTCATATCAGATGCCCAGCCTTTTCTTCAGCAACATCTCTGCCACGGAGATATCCTCGGATGTCGTGATTTTGATGTTTTCATAGGATCCCATGATGACCTTCACCTTTCCCCCGTTCCTTTCCACGAGGACCGAGTCATCGGTCCCATAGAATCTTTCTGCCGTCGCCTTCTCATAAGCCCCCATGAGGGAGCGGAGCAAAAAGACCTGAGGTGTCTGTGCCGCCCAGAGGGTGTCACGGTTCAGGGTTTTTCTGACCACACAGCCAGCTCCCTGGCCCGCCGATTCGCCGTCGACCGGCTCTACTTCCTTTATGGTATCTTTTACGGGAACCGCCGTTACGACGCCATCGACGCCTCTCATGGCGCTGAGGGCGCATCGTATACTCTCCGCATCAATGAAGGGCCTCACACCGTCGTGGACAATTACAATATCGGCCTCACCGTTCACGAGCTTCAGGCCGTTGTAAACTGAGTCCTGCCTCTCGCGGCCGCCGGGTGCGATCCGTCTGATCTTAGAGAAATGGTACCCCTCAACAATATCAGCACCGGCCGCTATATCAGATTCCTTGATAACAGGGATGATCTCGGTAATCTCTTCAACGCGGTGAAGGGCTTCTAAGGTCCAGACGATAAGAGGTCTGTTCAGAACCAGGGTGAATGGTTTATTGGTGCCGGGGCCAAGCCTCTTGCCGAGACCGGCTGTCGGCACAATGGCTATGATCTTCTCCTCCATCGGGATCTATCGTACCGCCTTGTACTCTTCTCTCTCGTATTCTTCCCGCGTCTTCGAGAAGATCATCCTGCCGGCTGTCGTCTGGAGGACGCTCGTAACGGTAACCTCGGCATTCTTCCCGATGATCTTCCTTCCATTTTCGACGACGACCATTGTCCCGTCATCGAGGTAGGCAACCCCCTGATTGTATTCCTTGCCCTCCTTGATGACAAAGACCTTCAGGGTCTCTCCGGGGAGAACAACGGGCTTCAGGGCGTTCGCCAGCTCGTTGATATTCAGCACCGAGACACCCTGAAGCTCGGCCACCTTGTTGAGATTAAAGTCATTCGTTATCACCTTCGCGTCGTAGACCCTGGCGAGGGCTACAAGCTTTGCATCGACCTCTTTGATCTTCGGAAAATCCTCATCCGTTATCCTCACCGTTATGTGGGCCATCTTCTGGATCCTGTGGAGGATGTCAAGCCCCCTCCGTCCCCTCGCTCTTTTCAGGGAGTCAGGAGAATCGGCTACGTGCTGCAGCTCCTGCAGGATAAACTGGGGGAGGAGAAATACGCCATCGAGAAAGCCCGCCTCACAGACATCGGCTATCCTCCCGTCGATAATAACGCTGGTATCGAGGATATTGAGATGGGCTTCTGTCTCCTTCCCTCTCAGGATCCTGAAGAGACCGGGGATGGTAAGGGTCTCCCCTCTCTTGAGGCCGATGAGGAGGCCGCCATACCCGCATAACGAGTTCAGCGCGAAAGAGACGAAGGACAGGTCGGTGAGTATCATCCCGAGAGGAAAGAGAAGGAGGTTTGCAAAGATAAGTCCGACAGAGAGACCCGCAATCCCTCCAATGATCTTTCCGACAGCAACGGATCGGAAGAGCCTCTCAAGGACGAGTGCAAGGATTCCGCAGAAAAAACCAATGCCTATCCCTTCGGGGAGGGAATTGTATCTGAGCCCCATAATATAGCCAGAGAAGAGAAATAAGAGAACCACAAAGGCCCGAATGATCATCAGCATCGGCATCACCTCCTTTCCTGTGCCGTCATCGGTTTATCGCAAGGTAGAATCTTCTGCCGCTCCGGTTCACAAAAAGGAGCGCCGTGTCGCCCGATTGTATGGAAGAGGTGACTTTTTTGAATTCCTCGACGTTCGACACCCTTTTCCTGTCAATCTCCTGAATCACGTCACCTTTCTTCAGTCCCGCATCATCTGCGGCACTCCCCTGCTCGACCCTAACAACGACAACACCCTTCTCTTCAAAGCCGAGGCCGAGTTGTTTCGCAATCTCCTTTGTCAGGTCCTTCACCGTGATTCCGGAAAATGCGTTCTTCTGCATATCCTCAGGCGATATCTCCTGCTGGGTACCCGCCATTTCCTTGGGAAGTTCAGCAATGATCGTCTTAAGGGTATAGGTCTTGCCGGTCCTGAGGACCTTTAAGGTCACCTCGGAACCGGTCTTGCTCTGGGCTACACTGTTCCGCAGAGCACCGACGCTCGTAACCTCCTTGCCGTTGAATTCAAGGATGATATCGCCTCTCATGATCCCTGCCTTTTCAGCAGGGCTGCCTTTAGTGACGTCGCTTACCAGGGCGCCCTTCGAATCCTGAATGCCGAATTTCTGTGATAGCTCCGGAGTAATCTCCTGGATCGAGACCCCGAGCCACCCCCTCACAATCTTGCCCTGTTTCATGAGTTGTTCCATAACGAGTTTGGTCATATTGCTCGGGACAGCGAAACCGATGCCCTGATATCCGCCCGTTCTCGAAAAAATAGCGGTATTGATGCCGATGAGTTCTCCTTTTATGTTGACGAGGGGCCCTCCTGAGTTGCCGGGGTTGATCGCAGCGTCAGTCTGGATAAAATCCTCATAATCGGCAATTCCGACGTTGGCCCTGCCGACTGCGCTGATGATCCCCATCGTTACCGTATGGCTAAGACCAAAAGGATTTCCTATCGCCAGCACAAACTCACCTACCTGAAGCCCGTCAGAATCACCCCAGGGTATTGTCGGCAGGTTGTCGGCAGATATCTTTACCACCGCTATGTCGGTCTTCGGGTCTGAACCCACGACCTTTCCCCTGAAACTCCTCTTGTCATAAAGGGTCACCCTGATGTCTTCGGACTGCTCAACAACGTGGTTGTTCGTAATAATGTATCCGTCCTTCGTCACGATAACCCCGGACCCCAGGCTCTGTTCCTTCCATTTCTTGGGCAAACCGAAGTCATGAAAGGGATTGAAAAAATCAAAGAAGGGATCCTCGGAGAAGGGCGATGTGTCCCGACGGATGACCTTTGTGGATGAGATATTGACCACAGCAGGTGAGACAGCGCTCACGATTTCAGAGAAGGCCCGGCTCGTCTCAAGGATCTGACCGGGCACCCTCGGGGTAAAAGGGGCACGGACTGTGGTGGGAGATACCATCTTGCCGAGCATATAGAAGGACAGTCCCCCGAGGAGAAAGCCTGTCAAGAGGATGGCGATAGCGGCAAAGACCCTTTTTCTCATTATCTATTAATTATACTAATCAGGATATAACGTTGTAAAGCGAACTTGACCAAAGAACAATTCATAATATATCCTAAAAAACCGAGCTAGAGGTTAACGACAAAATGCAGATTGCAATGTTTGGGCCGTGGACAGAAGAATTCCGGATGTTCCCCTTGCGATCTTTATTTTACATTTTATTTTTACGGAGGTTCCGATGTTAAAACGCTATCTGCTCGCTCCAGGACCGACACCCGTGCCTTCTGAGGCGCTCCTTGCGATGGCGATGCCGATCATACATCACAGGTCACCAGACTTCCTGCCTGTGCTCGACGCAGCCAAGAAGGGTCTCCAATGGCTTTACCAGACGAAAAACGACGTCCTCATCCTGAGTTCTTCGGGGACGGGGGGGATGGTTGGTTCTGTGAACAACTTCTTCAGCCCCGGGGACAGGGTCCTTGTCATCAACGCGGGAAACTTCGGTGAGCGATGGACAAAGATCTGCAATTCCTACGGACTCTCCGTCAACGAGCTGAAGATTGACTGGGGATATACCGTGAAGCCTCACGACGTCGAAAGGGCATTGAAAAGCGACCCCTCGATAAAGGGTGTCTTTGTTCAGGCCTCGGAGACCTCGACGGGTGTCTATCACGACATAGAGTCCCTTGCGACGATCGTAAGACAGTATGATGACACGATCTTCGTCGTCGATGCGATCTCCGCCCTCGTCGCCCATGACCTGAAGATGGACGCATGGGGCATCGACGTCTTGATCGGCGGCTCTCAGAAAGGTCTCATGCTTCCTCCCGGCCTGGCCTTTGTGGGTGTGAGCGACAAGGCCTGGAAGTTTGCCGACAAGGCAAGATGCCCGAGGTTCTACTTCAATTTCAAGAAAGAGCGGGAATCCCTTGCAAAGAACCAGACGAATTTTACCTCTCCCGTGACCCTCATCATCGGACTGAACGAGTGTCTGAAACTTCTCCAGAAGGAGGGGCTGGAAAAGGCCCTTGAGCGCCACAGGAGACTGGCTGATGCCACGAGGAAGGCAATGAAGACCCTGGGGCTTGAACTCTTCACAAAGGAGTCGCCCAGCAATTCCGTGACTGCTATTCAGGCCCCCGATGGTCTCGATGGCCAGGAGATCTACAAGAATCTCAGGGTTAACTATGGGATTACCGCTGCCGGCGGACAGGGACAGGCCAAGGGGAAGATATTCAGGATCGCCCATCTCGGGTATGCTGATACCTTCGATATTATTACGGCAATCGCAGGGGTTGAGATGGTCCTGAAGTCCATGGGATATCCTATCAAGCTCGGGTCCGGAGTTGCTGTTGCCCAAGAGATCTTGATGAAATAGCCAAGGAGGATGGATGAAGGTTCTCGTTAGCGACAAGCTCTCCCCCACAGGGATCGAGATACTGAAGAAGGCGGGCCTCGATGTTGATCTCAGGACCGGCATGAGTCCCGAGGAACTGAAAGCATGCATCGGTCAATACCATGGTCTCATCATAAGAAGCGCGACAAAGGTCACGGCTGATATCCTCGAGGCAGCGGAAAACCTGAAGGTCGTCGGAAGGGCAGGTTCGGGTCTTGACAACGTCGATAAGGTTGCCGCCACAAAGAAGGGCATTGTCGTTATGAACACGCCCGGAGGCAATACCGTTACAACGGCAGAACACACCATAGCCCTTATGTTCGCCCTGGCGAGACAGATACCCCAGGCAACGGCATCGATGAAGGTGGGAAAATGGGATAAGAAGCGTTTCATGGGCGTTGAACTCTTCAGCAAGACCCTGGGGATACTGGGGCTTGGGAATATCGGTAAAGAGGTTGCCAAGAGGGCCCTCGGCCTTCAGATGCATGTTATCGCCTATGACCCTTACCTCAGCGAAGAAAACGCAAAAGAGATGGGGATCGAAAAGGTGGAGCTGCCGACGCTCTTCAGCAGGGCGGATTTTATCACGATCCATACGCCGATTACCGCCGATACGAGGAACCTCTTCAACAAGAAGACCTTCCAGGGTATGAAAGACGGGGTGAGAATAATAAATTGTGCGAGGGGCGGTATCATAAACGAGGCTGATCTCTACGAAGCTCTCAAGAGCGGCAAGGTTGCCGGGGCGGCCCTCGATGTCTTCGAAAAGGAGCCTCCTGGCGACAGTCCTCTCCTTACCCTCGATAATGTGGTCTGCACGCCCCATCTCGGCGCCTCGACAGAGGAGGCCCAGGAGAAAGTCGCCATAGCCGTTGCCGAGCAGGTGGCTGATTATCTTGTGAACGGGGTTATCAGGCATGCCGTGAACTTCCCTTCTGTTCCCTTGGAGCAGGTTCCACGGCTGCAGCCGTATTTGACTATCGCTGAAAGACTCGGCAGCTTTGCATCGCAGGTCTTCGAAGGCGCCATCACCGAAGTAACCATCGAATACCGGGGCGAGGCCTCAGAGCTGAACACTGCGCCGGTAACGATCGCCCTGCTGAAGGGATTCCTGACGCCCATCCTTGAAGAGACGGTCAATTTCGTCAACGCTCCCATCATTGCCAAAGAGCGGGGAATCGAGGTCAGAGAGATGAAGAGCGCCGACGCAGGAGATTACCAGAGTATGATCGTCCTCAGGGTCAGGACAGACGGAAAGGAAAACCGGCTCGCCGGAACCCTGCTCAGCAGGAGGGACCCGAGGATCGTTAATATCAATAATTTCCCCGTCGAGATTTTCCCGGAAGGAAATATGTTATTCATCTACAACAACGATAGGCCCGGTGTTATCGGCAATATCGGCTCCTATCTCGGTAGATGCAATATCAATATAGCGAGAATGCATTTCGGGAGGGAAGAAGCGGGGGGGATGGCGATATCGGTAGTCAGCATCGATGGGCCGATAACGCAGGATCAGATCGAAGAGATGAAGAAGCTGCCCAACATCCTTTCGATAAAGGTCGTCGCGCTCTGAGCATTGCACCCCAATCCGAAATGAGTGATGAACTGAAAGAACATTATTGTGCGGTACTCTTGTTTGAAGAGACGAGGTAAGTCATGTCTGCTGTCGTGATCGTCGGAGCACAATGGGGAGATGAAGGCAAGGGGAAACTCGTCGATGTCCTCACCGAAGGGGCGGATGTTGTCGCCAGGTACCAGGGCGGCCATAATGCCGGGCATACCGTAGTAATCAAAAACGAAAAATATGTCCTCCATCTCATCCCCTCAGGCATACTCCATAGAGACAAGCTTTGCATCATCGGCAATGGCGTCGTTATCGAACCCTCCGCACTCATAGACGAGATAAGGGGCCTGAAAGAGAGGGAGATCGAAGTCGATCAGAACCTCATGATCAGCAAGAATGCTCACCTCATCATGCCCTATCACATTGCGATCGACAACGCCCACGAAAACCTGAGAGGATCAAAGAAGATCGGCACGACAGGAAGGGGCATAGGCCCGGCCTATGTTGATAAGATGGCCCGGAGCGGTATACGCGTTGCCGATCTCTATTATCCAAAGATCTTTAGGGAGAAACTCGAAACAGCCCTGGCCGAAGTAAACAGTACACTCCAGGGGCGCTACAAGAGGGAAGGCTTCACTGTCCAGGAGGTCTTCGACAGATATTCTGGGTATGCCGAAACGATCTCCCGTTATGTCGCCGACACGGATATCGTCATCAATGATATGATCAGAGAAAAAAGGAAGGTGCTCTTTGAGGGGGCTCAGGGAACACTCCTCGACATCGATCACGGCACCTACCCCTTTGTCACGTCCTCAAGCGCAGCAGCAGGCGGCGCCTGCACCGGGCTCGGTGTCGGCCCGACAAAGATCGGGAGGGTCCTCGGCGTTGTAAAGGCGTACACAACAAGGGTCGGCTCAGGACCTTTCCCCACCGAGATACACGACGGCATCGGAGATACCCTCCGGCAGAAGGGCGGGGAATTCGGAGCGACGACAGGAAGGCCGAGAAGATGCGGCTGGCTTGACTTTGTCGGGCTGCGACATGCCGTAAGGGTCAACGGTCTTACAGGAATCGCGCTGACAAAGCTCGATATCCTCGATGGTCTCGATGTCATTAAGGTCTGCGTATCTTATAAGTACGGGAATGCAACGTATCGCGACTTCCCGAAGGAGCCATGGATTCTTGAGGAGGCCGAGCCTGTCTACGAAGAGATGGAAGGATGGGAAGAGAGCACTACCGGGATAAAGCGGTTCGATGATCTCCCTGAGAAAGCCCGCAGGTATATAAAGAGGATCGAGGATACCCTCGGTATCCCCATTGACGTCATCTCAACGGGTCAGCGGAGAGATGAACTGATAATTCTCAATGAACAGTTCTGAATGTATAGGAGAAGTGAGCAGAAATTTACCAAAAGGCTCGAGACGGCCCTCTCTTCAGGCAGTATAAGTTACCGGGGGACATCGAGTGACCTTTCAGTAAAGGGTCTGTCTGTCAGGACGCAGCACGGGTTTGTCCACGGAACCATAAAGGGCGGGGAGAGAGGGCAGGAGGGAAAAGAGGGGCCAAGGGAGTGGCTGCATCGGTGACCATTACCTGGAGAGATGGTCTCTCAGAGGCCAAGGTGTAAGAAATGCGACGTCCCGATCTACCAAGGGGATGTCGCTTAGTATCGGCAGTCCTCTCCGCACTCTATCCGTCAGCATGCCCTGCATGCAAGAATCCGACCGACACCATCGCCTTTGCGCCCTTTTGCAGAGACTGCTGGAGCGGAATCACGAGGTATACAGGGCCCTCATGCGATCTCTGCGCCCTTCCCCTCGTCTCTCAATATGCAACGAGGTGCGGGGAATGTTTTTCGCGTCAACCGCCGCACTCTTCCGTCCTGAATTTCGGGCTTTACTCAGGAAACCTCCGGGAGGCGATATCACTCCTGAAGTTTTCGCGGGTCAGGAGACTCGCGAAGCCTTTGGGAAGATTCCTGAGCGAATTGGCGATTCCTCATATGGACGGGATCGTTCCAGTTCCTCTCACAGCGAGGGCATTGAGACAGCGAGGGTTTAACCAGACACTGCTCCTTGCCCGGGTTCTTTCACGGCTGACCAAAGTTCCTGTCTCCATGGATTTGCTGTACAAGAAGAGGGAGACCCTGCCGCAAATCGGTCTTGGAGCAAAGGAACGGCAATCGAATCTGAGGGGCGCCTTTAAGGTCGTCGGCAATGCGAGAGGCAAGAGACTGATTCTCCTTGACGATGTCATGACAACAGGAGCAACAGTCAGAGAGTGTTCGAAGGCCCTTATCAGGGCTGGTGCAAAGGAAGTGGTTGTGGTGACACTCGCAAGGGCTTCGTTGGAGTGATCCGGCAGCAATCGCACCCTGCTCCCGGTCTGAAAATCGTGAACGGTCATGGTGGTATAATAGAAGAGGAGTTGATGGTTGATGTGGCATTACTCATACTCGCTGGAACAGATGTTGTAACGGCTCTTTTACGGATCGGAGGGGATCAGCTTTGTGATAATCACCATTTCTCGACGAACGGCATCCATGAGATATTATAATTCCTTCGGCTCGTACATCAAGAGACGCTTCGGTACGTCAGTCCATAAGGTGAATATTGATGCCGGGTTCACCTGTCCGAACAGGGACGGAAGCGTCGGTCTCGCCGGGTGTATCTACTGCAACAACGACAGCTTCAGGCCGAGTTCATGCAAGCCAAGCCTCTCTGTCAGGGAGCAGGTAAGGAACGGAAGCTCCTATCTCAGGAAAAGATACGGGGCAGAAAAATTCATCGCCTATTTCCAACCTTACACAAATACCTACGCTCCGGCAGAAGAGCTTGAACGTCTCTACCGGGAAGCCCTTGATGAGCCTTCAGTGATCGGTCTCGCCATAGGAACAAGGCCTGACTGTATCGATGAGGAGAAGATAGCCCTCCTCGAGTCCCTTGCCTCCCGGTACTTCATCCTTGTCGAATACGGCATACAGTCGGTCTATGACAGCACCCTTCAGTTCATAAACCGTGGTCATGATTACCAGAGGTTCCTCGACGCCCTCGACATGACAAAGGGAAGGGGCATCGAAATCGGAGCCCATCTGATCGTGGGCTTTCCGACAGAGACGAGGGAAGAGACCCTTTCGATGTCAGATGTGATCTCCGGACTGCCGGTCCGTTTTCTCAAGATCCACCAGCTCCAAGTTGTGAAGGATACCCCTCTTGCAGACATGTTTGCTGAAAGTCCCTTTCACGTCTTTGCCTATGATGAATATCTGGATTTTGTCGTAGACTTTATCGAACGGCTCTCTCCTGACATCGTGCTTCAGAGACTCTTTGCGACAGCTCCCGACGCAATTCTCGTGGCGCCCAACTGGGGCAGGACCAGGCATGAGATGTTGCGGGACATTGAACTTCGCTTTCTTCAGAGAGACACCTGGCAGGGGAGGAAACATGCTCCCTTAGTCCAGGTTTCGGATTAGATACGCTCGTCCACTACAGGTCTCTCCTGGCAGCTCTCATCTTTGCTGACCGTACATCCCGATAAGAAATACATCGTTCAGGATGCTCTTTTCTCAGCCCCGGCGACTCTGTTTGGCCTATGAGAAAGGTTTACAAACAAGAATATTTTATGGTATAAATCCATAGCAAATCATAGCCCAAAACCTCTTTTTGGGGAGTCGTCCAATGGCAGGACGGCAGACTCTGGATCTGCTTATAGGGGTTCGAATCCTCTCTCCCCAGCCAGATGGTCCCATCGTCTAGAGGCCTAGGACGTGGCCCTCTCAAGGCTAAAACACGGGTTCGATTCCCGTTGGGACCGCCAA
>DASRZP010000132.1 GCA_035686305.1 Thermodesulfovibrionales bacterium
ACATAGATTCAAAACTAATCTACGGCACATAAATTGCTAATCGTTCATCTGTAATGGAGCGTGCTCTGATAATTGATGACGACCAGCTGATCCACTATGCAATCTCGAAGACCCTCAAGGGGGAGTGTGGAGAAGTGAAGATGGTAACAGCGGCGACTGATGCCCTTCGAGAAATCAGTTCCTGTTGCTACTGTCTCTGCTTTTTTAATATTGGCCTCCCCGGTGTTGATTCGATCGGACTTCTGGAGAAGATAACGGAAATCTCGCCCGACACGAAGATCATCGGCATGACTGGAAGTCATAAGGACACAGTTGTGGAGGGAAAGGCAGAGGAGCATCTGTTCCACCTTCTCGAGAAGCCCTTCGAGATCAGCGAATTGAAGGCAGTGGCCGCTCAGGCGTTGGGAAATGGCTTCGGAAAGCCTTTTGCACACGAGAGGAGGGCACGGCGGATACCCTCGAACGAAGCCGTCACCTATTCTATCACCACGCTTGAGTATGGAATACCCACCACCTTAAGTCTCAGGGGCCAGCTTATCGATATAAGTGACATCGGTGCCAGCCTTAAAACGCTTTATCCGCTCGAACCGGGTCAGATGATCGTCATGGTCCTCAATGCAAAGAAGTCTCCTTACCGAACAGGGATTGTCAGGCGAAGCGAGGTGATCGACGAGAATAGGATGCAGCGTGTCGGTATCGAGTTCTTAGAGTGCTGAGAAAACACGCCCTCATTTTTCCCTGGGCTACCCGTCTAACCCCAGCTTCTTTGCCTGATATCTGAAGGAATCATAACTTATGCGCAGCAGCTTGGCCGCAACGGCCTTGTTGCGCTTTGCCCGTTCGAGTGCTTGCACAATGAGGTCCCTCTCAAGGTCATCGAGGGAAATGCCATCTTCGGGAAGTATAAACTTCTTCTCCGCAGCAGGCACTCCTGTGGCGCCAGACGGGCTGAATATCTCCTTCGGGAGGCGTTCAGGCGTTATCACTTCGGCCTCTCTCTCAAGAACCACAATTCTCTCAATGACATTCTTGAGTTCCCTCACGTTCCCAGGCCACCTGTAGGCGCGCATAAGCTCCTCTGCTTGAGGAGAAAAGCCCCGCAACCTCTTGTTGTTATACCTGGCGGCAAACTGCCCCAGGAAATAGTTCGCCAGCAAGGAAAGGTCTGATCCCCTTTCCCTGAGCGGGGGGATATGGAGCGAAAATACATTGAGCCTATAAAAGAGGTCCATTCTGAATCCTCCCTTTTCAATCGCCTCGGAAAGATCCCTGTTGGTCGTCGCGATAACGGTCACCTCGATCGGGATCTCCTCTCGTCCCCCGATCCGTCGTACTGCCCTCTCTTCGAGGACCCTCAGCAGCTTGCTCTGGAGATCTATCTTCATCTCGCCTATCTCGTCAAGGAGGATCGTCCCCTCGTTAGCGAGTTCGAAGATCCCCTTCTTCTCGACTTTTGCATCGGTGAAGGCGCCCTTCTCGTGTCCGAAAAGTTCGCTCTCAAGCAGGGTCTCCGGCAAGGCACTGCAATTCACCGCGATATACGGAGAGTAGCGGCCGCTATCTTCGTTCATCATCCGGTGCAGGCTCCGTGCCACCATCTCTTTGCCGACCCCGCTTTCGCCTGTAATCATAACGCTCTGAACACGGGACAGGGCTATCTTTTCCATTTGAGACTTGAGCTCGCTCACAGCGCCGCATTCCCCGATAAACTCTTTTTCGAACCGCTCCTCAAAAAACTTTCTGAGGTAACCGACCTCGTGTTTGAGTCTCCCCTTTTCGATGATGTTTCCTATAACAATCTTCACCTCGTCGATGTTAAAGGGCTTGGTCAGGTAATCCGCAGCGCCGAGCTTCATGCATTTCACCGCCGTTTCAAGGTTATCTTCCGAGGTGAGCATGATCACCTGGGTATTGAGATCGAGTCCCCGTATCTCCGAAAGGATATCGACGCCGCTTGTCATGGGCAGGTTCACATCCAGCAGCATGACGTCGGGAAACCATGACCTGACGGTCTCCACAACAGCGTCGAACCGGCTGCTCTCGCCTCGAACCTCGTAGCCCTCGCTCTTCAGCGCCCTGGAAAGCATCGAAACGATGATGCCGTCGTCGTCTACAAGAAAAATCTTTCCCTTTTCCTTCATGCCTCGTGGGCCTCCTCTATTTTCCTGACCGGGAGTGCGATTTCGAAGGTGGTCCCCGATCCAGAGTCGCTGCTGACGCTGATGGAGCCCCCGTGCTGCTCGATGAGGCGCTTCGTAATCGGCAGCCCCAGGCCGGTGCCCCTCGGCTTTGTCGTAAAGAAAGGCTCAAAAAGCCTTTCCTGAACGTCCTTGCCGATGCCGCCCCCTGTGTCGGCAATGCTGATGCGAATAAGGGAATCCGACGGATCGTAAGAGGTTTTCACCGACAACGTCCCGCCGTTGGGCATGGCGTCGACTGCATTGAGCAGGAGATTCATGAAAGCCTGCTGAAGCTTCATAGGGTCAGCCATCGTCCCGGGCAGATTGGGACCGAAGGCCTTTACTATGATCACCGCGCTAGCTGCACGCGGGCCGGATACGTTCTTAAGCGTGAAGGCCATGGCGGAATCAAGGATCGCATTGACTGTCACGGGAACGAGGTGGGGCAGGGAAGGCCTCGCAAAATTGAGGAGCTCCTTCATCAGCAGTTCCATCTGCCGTATCTCGGTGATCATGTTTCGGAGGACCGTCTGATGGTCCTCCGAGAGCTCCAACTCACCAAGCAGTACCTCGGCGGACACCTTGATGCCGGCCAGATAATTTTTGAGCTCGTGTGTGAGACCCGCCGCGAGGGCGCCCGCGACCTTCAGCTGCTCTGCCCTCTGGAGACTCTCCTCGGTCGTCTTCCGCTCCGAAATGTCCCTGTCCATGGCGAGGACGTATTTATGGTTCCCGAGATCGAGCAGCCCCGCCCCCATCTCTACAGGGAAGACCGTACCGTCTTTCTTGCGGTGAGTAACCTCGGCCTTCACCCACTCCCCCTTGAGGATTCGCGCTATCAGAGAAGAATTTCCGTTTGAAGGATCAACGGGGAGGATGTCTGACATCTTCAGTGTCAACAATTCACCGACTGTATAGCCGTGCATCCTCGCCGCCGCCTCATTTGCGGAAAGAATCCTCAGTCCGTTCTTCTCGTCCCCGTCAAGGAGGAAGATGGCATCACCTGCTCTTTCGAAGAGCATTCGGTAGCGTTTTTCACTATCCTCCACCCTCAGCATCTGTTCCTTTAGGGAATTTGCCATCTCGTTAAAGGACTCCGCCACTTCACCGAATTCCTCCTTCAGGGGTCCGACGCGATAGTCCAGATCGCCCCTCTTCAACGATCTTGTGGCTCGAAGGAGCATCGTCATCTGTTTACCGAATCCCCTCAAGTACAGAAAGGAGAAGCCACCCGCAATCAACGGCGTTATCGCCAGGAGGAAGAAGAGTATGCTCTTCGTCCTCCTGATCTCCTGCATCGCGAGCTCCGTCTTCCCCATCAGTTTCTGGCTCGTAAGGGCGATCATCGCATTGACCTTTGTGACTAATTCCTCCCCCACCCTGAAGACGGCGTCTTCTTCTTCACGCAGCCTGTCCGCATTGGCCCGTATCGTCGTGACCCTGCTCAGACCTTCCCGGTATCGCGTGACCTCGTCCTTCAGAGCAGAAAGCCTTGCCGTTACTTCCTGCGAATGATGGCAGCCGAAGCAGACCTGCACCCCCTGTTCCATGCTCAGCACGTCGGTCACCAATGTGTCGACCCCACGGGCATGACGCGTACCTCTCAGACTGAGGTCGTATTGAACCCTCTTTATCTGTATCAGGAGGTGCTCCCTCAGTATCTCGACCTGATGGAGTCTTATCAGGTTGTCGAGATTGGATGTGGTCCTCTCGATACTGGCGATGATATACGAGCCTGTCACGATAAACACCATCGAACAAGTCGCCAGGAATATTATGATCCTTTTCTTCATCAGTCGTTCATGTAGTCATAGGTGGCGAGATCAAGGCCCGCGATCCTCGCATACCTTACCACCGGCTCGTAATCACTATCCGTCGTCTCAATAAACCTGCGGGCCCCGAAATTCGCCAGGATGTAAATCCCTTCACGGTCGTCGTGCATGGTCAGCAACGCTTCCTTGAGCTTCTCCTTGAGGGACGGATCGAGGTCTTTTCGCACGGCGAGGCCGTTTTCAGGCACCTCGGGGGATTTATCGAGTACGAAGAGTTCCTTTCCTGCCGCAGGGTTTTCTTTCACGACATGTTCGAATATCGTGTTTTTTGCCGCCCCGATATCGGCCCTCCTGTTCATCACGTCCATAATCGCGTCTTCGTGAGTCCCGGCAAAATATGCCTCCTTCAAATACGTCTTGTAATTCCTTATTCCGTTCCGGGAAAAGTATTGGAGGGGCAGGAGGTAGCCTGCGGTCGTCGCCTTATCCACAAAGACAAATCTCTTTCCCTTCATATCTTGCGCCGTCCTGATTCCACTGTCCTTCCTCACAAAAATCAGGCCGTGATACGTAGACCTGCCGTCAAGGCCCTCGGGTCGTGCAAGGACCTCGACCCCGAGCTTCGCGTGCGCCAGGGTGTAGGTGAAACTCCCGAAGAAGGCGCCGTCCAGGCCGGCAGAAACGAAATTGTCGATAATATTGCCGTATCGGGAAAGGACCTTGAGCTCTATCTTCCTCCCCACCCGCTTCGAAAGATAGTCGACAAGAGGTCTGTATCGGTCCAGTTGGTCAAATATCTGCTGTTCGGGGATGAGACCTATGAGGAGAGGGCGCTGCTGAGGGACTCGCTGAGGCTTGAAGGCTTCTGTTGCCGGTTTCTCGCAGCCCGCCAGGACTGCCAGAAAGAGG
>DASRZP010000133.1 GCA_035686305.1 Thermodesulfovibrionales bacterium
TGAGGCGGAGGACAAGGCCCATGAGTTGCTTCAATCATGACCAGAGCATTGAAAGGATCGTATATGCGGTATTGAATCACCTGAACGAACAGTGGGGGAAAAAGCTCTTAAAGGAATTTACACAAAAAGCTTGACACTACCAAAGAGCTTTACAGCTTGAATTTTTTTCTCCTGTAGGTTAATCTATCTTGCTACAAATTTATCATTCAGTTTCTGGAGGTTTCAGTATGGCAAAGAGTGCAAAAAAATACGTTTATTTTTTTGGTAACGGCAAGGCCGATGGAAAGGCGGAGATGAAGAATCTCCTTGGTGGAAAGGGGGCCAACCTTGCTGAGATGACGAACCTCAGCATCCCTGTTCCGCCCGGTTTTACGATAACTACCGAGGTCTGTACCCTTTATTATAAGAACAACCGTAAATACCCTCCCGAGCTGAAAAAACAGGTGGACGCTTCGCTCGCCAAGGTCGAGAAGATTATCGGCAAAAAGTTTGGAGACCCGACCAATCCCCTTCTCGTCTCCATACGTTCCGGAGCACGAAGCTCTATGCCTGGCATGATGGAGACGGTATTGAATGTCGGCTTGACGACAAAGACCATTCCGGCGCTCATCAAGAAGACCCAGAATGAACGGTTCGTCTATGACGCCTACCGCCGCCTCCTCATGATGTATTCCGATGTCGTCATGGAGAAGGCCGCAGGGATTGAGCCCCATGATGGAGAGGGAATCCGCCAGAAGCTCGAGCATGCGATGGAGAGGACAAAAAAGGAAAAGGGATATAAGAGTGATACTGACCTCACCGTTGATGATCTGAAGACACTTTGTGATGAATTCAGGGTGATTATCAGACATACCCTGAAGAAGGATTTCCCTGATACCGCCCAGGAGCAGTTGTGGGGCGGGATCGGCGCCGTCTTCCAGTCATGGATGGGCAAGCGTGCCGTCTCGTACCGGAAGATCGAGAAGATACCCGAGGAATGGGGGACTGCCGTCAATGTCCAGTCCATGGTCTTCGGAAACACCGGCGACAATTCGGCAACAGGTGTCGCTTTTACACGCAACCCCGCAACAGGGGAAGATATGTTCTTCGGTGAATGGCTTCCCAACGCCCAGGGAGAAGACGTCGTAGCTGGGATCAGAACACCGAATCCCGTTAACAGGGCCGGAAAGACCGAGGACACAATGCACCTCCCTTCACTCGAAGAGGCTATGCCTAAACTCTATAAGGAATTATTTGCGATTCAAAAAAAGCTTGAGAAACACTATACCGACATGCAGGACATAGAGTTCACGATCGAGGACGGAAGGCTCTGGATGCTCCAGACAAGGGTTGGCAAAAGGAATGGCCAAGCCGCCATTCGCATGGCCGTTGAGATGGCGAAATCGAAGCTCATATCAAAAGAGACAGCACTCCTCCGTGTTAAGCCTGAGCAGATAGACGAGCTCCTTCATCCAAGTGTCGCCCCCGTGGCCGAGAAGAAGGCCTTTGAACTTGCGAAGGGCCTTCCCGCAGGCCCCGGCGGTGCCGTCGGACGGATTGTTCTCACCGCCGATGACGCCGAGGCATGGGCGAAGAGAGGTGAGAAGGTCATCCTTGTGAGGAATGAAACATCTCCCGAGGACGTGCACGGAATGCATGCTGCCGAGGCAATCCTTACGGCAAAGGGTGGGATGACAAGCCACGCGGCCCTTGTTGCGAGGGGCTGGGGCAAATGCTGTATCGTCGGGTGCTCTGCCCTTATTATCGATAATCGGCAAAAGGAAATCCGTGTGAACGGGAAGGCATTGAAGGAAGGCGATTGGATAACGCTCAACGGCACAAAGGGAAGAGTATACGAGGGGAGACTCGATCTTTTGCCCGCCGACCCTGAACACAATCCCTGGTATAAAGAACTCATGAAATGGGCCGACCAGTTTAGGACCCTCAAAGTAAGGACGAATGCCGATACGCCAAATGATGCAACAGTTGCTAGGACCTTCGGCGCCGAGGGGATAGGCCTCTGCAGGACTGAACATATGTTCTTCGGTCCCGACAGGATAAAGGCAGTCAGAGAGATGATCCTTTCCGACACCATAGAAGGAAGGAAAAGAGCCCTCGCAAAACTCCTTCCCTATCAGAAAGAAGACTTTATCGGCATATTCAGGGCCATGGACGGGCTGCCGGTCACGATAAGACTCCTTGACCCGCCCCTCCATGAGTTTCTGCCGCACACCGACAGGGAGCTCGATGAACTTTCAGAGGAGATGGGGGTATCCTTTGATCAGTTGAGCGCAAAGAACAGATCCCTTCATGAGTTCAATCCGATGCTCGGACACCGCGGCTGCCGTCTTGGCGTCACCTATCCGGAAATATACGAGATGCAGGTGCAGGCCATCACGGAGGCTGCCTGCGAACTCGCGAAGCAAAAGGTCAAGGTCATACCAGAGATCATGATCCCCCTTGTGGGCCACGTGAATGAACTCGCCGTAATGAGGACGCTAACGGTGTCCACGGCTGAAAGGGTTCAGAAAGAGTACAAAGTCAGGGTTCCTTACACCGTGGGCACCATGATAGAACTGCCTCGTGCCTGCACCACGTCCGATGAGATAGCATCACAGGCAGACTTTTATTCCTTCGGTACGAATGATCTTACCCAGACGGTGTACGGTCTTTCGAGGGACGATGCCGGAAGATTCCTTCCCTTTTACATAGAGAGCGGTCTGCTGAAGGAAGATCCCTTTATCTCGATCGATACGAATGGAGTCGGCGCCTTTATGAGGATCGCTGTCGAAAAGGGCAGGAAGGTCAAGAAAGACCTCAAGATGGGGATATGCGGTGAGCACGGCGGCGAACCGAAATCTGTCGAGTTCTGCCACACCCTGGGACTCAACTACGTCAGCTGCTCGCCTTACCGGGTGCCGATTGCACGCTTTGCCGCAGCACAGGCCTCGCTGAAAGAGAAGAAGAGATAATTCGGGTCGCTACAGGCAAAGGGAGAGTAGAGATTCTGCGACGCGCCGAGACTGATTGCCGGAGAGGGGAAGAATGCGGCCATCCACTACCGTTTCTCGGTCTACCCTTGCCTGAATGATCTCTGTCGCAATATGTTATTATAAAAAATACTACGTTCGAGAAAGGCGGTGATGGTATGTCACTTGAAAAGGAAAGGAAACAGACGCTCATAGGCGAATACAAGATTCACGAAAAGGATACGGGCTCACCGGAGGTTCAGATAGCAATTCTGAGCGAGAGGATAACCTATCTCACCGAGCATTTTAAGGCCCACAAGAATGACCACCATTCTCGCCGCGGACTCTTGAAGCTTGTCAGCCAGCGGAGAAGCCTCCTGGATTATCTGAAAGGCAAAAACAAGGAACGCTACGAAAAAGTTGTAGAGCGATTAGGGCTCAGGAGATAGGAGAAGGGTATTAATGACTACAGTAGAGGTTGACGTTCGAGGCAAAGCACTATCGATTGAAACAGGAGAAATAGCGAAACAATCAGACGGTTCTGTTGTTATCAGATACGGTGATACCGTACTTCTCGCCACGGCAGTTGCTAACAAAAAGATCAAAGAGGGCCTTGATTTCTTTCCCCTTACCATAGATTACCAGGAGAAGACCTTTTCAGCCGGAAAAATACCCGGCGGATACTTCAAACGCGAGGGAAGACCGACGGAAAAAGAGGTACTCACTTCCCGCCTCATAGACCGGCCGATACGACCGCTCTTCCCAAAGGGTTTTCTGTCCGAGACACAGGGCATCGTCTCTGTCCTCTCCTACGGCGAAGAGAACGTATCCGATGTCCTCGGGATAACAGGAATGTCAGCGGCTTTGGTCATTTCTGACATCCCCTTTGAGGGGCCCGTTGCGGGCGTGAGGGTCGGCCTCCTGAACGGTGAACTGATCATCAATCCCGCCCTTTCGGAATTGGAGAACCTTGAACTCAATATTGTCGTTGCAGGTACGGAAGATGCCGTTCTGATGGTCGAGGGAGGCGCGTCGGAGGTATCGGAAAAGATCCTCCTCGATGCCATTGAATTTGCCCATTCCGAGATCAAACGGATTGTGGCAGTCCAGAAGGAGTTGAGGGCTCTCGTCGGCAGGCCGAAGAGGACCGTCGTCGAGAAGACAGTGGACGAAGAACTCCAGAGGAGTGTCCGGGAATACGCCCTCGAACGGATCAAAGAGCACATTATGATTCCGGGAAAGCAGCGTCGCCAGGAAGCCCTCGATATTCTCCTGGATGCAACGCTGAAGCATTTCGAGGCTGATGAGAAGGGGCTCACCAAGGACATCGCAGATATCTTCTTTGACATAGAGAAAGACCTTGTACGGAGGATGATTATCGACGATGGCATACGGTCGGACGGCAGGAGACCCGATGAGATTCGACAGATAACATCGCGCGTCGGCTTCCTTCCGAGGGCCCATGGTTCGGCCCTCTTTGTGAGGGGTGAAACGCAGGCCCTCGTTGCGGTCACTCTCGGCACTGCCGATGATGAACAGAAGATCGAGACCCTGGAAGGAGAGACGTATAAGACCTTCATGCTTCACTACAATTTTCCGCCCTTCAGTGTCGGTGAAGTGAAACCGTTGCGGTCTCCCGGTAGACGTGAGATCGGCCACGGCGCCCTCGCCGAGCGTGCGATGAAACCGGTGATACCTTCGAAAGAGGCTTTCCCCTATACGATACGGGTTGTCTCCGATATCCTGGAATCGAATGGGTCCTCTTCCATGGCGACGGTCTGCGGCTCGACCCTCGCGCTCATGGATGCGGGAGTGCCGATCAAGGCCCCCGTTGCCGGTATAGCCATGGGAATGATCCAGGAAGGCAGCAAGACTGTTGTCCTTACCGATATCCTCGGTCTTGAGGATCATCTCGGCGATATGGATTTCAAGGTCACGGGGACAGAGGCAGGGATCACGGCATTCCAGATGGATTTGAAGACAGGCGGTGTCAGTAAGGACGTTATGGCCAAGGCCCTCGAGCAGGCGCGGCAGGGAAGACTCTTTATTATCGGAAAGATTAAGGAGGCCTTGTCAGCACCACGGGAAAATCTTGCCCCCCATGCCCCGAGAATCTATACCATGCAGATCGACAAAGAGAAGATCCGCGAGGTTATCGGGACGGGAGGGAAGGTAATCCGGGGTATCATAGAGCAGACAGGCGTCAAGATAGACATCAACGATGCAGGAATCATCAATATAGCCTCTGCCGATGAATCCTCAGCAGAGAAGGCTATCAATATCATTAAAGGCATTATCGCTGAGGCTGAGTTGGGCGCCATTTACCACGGCAAGGTGAAGAGGATTATGGACTTCGGCGCCTTTGTCGAGATCCTTCCGGGGACAGAAGGACTCCTCCATATATCGCAGATTGCCGAGAAGAGGATCGCGAAGGTTACCGACGAGCTCCAGGAGGGAGATGAGGTACTCGTCAAGGTGATCGAGATCGATAAAATGGGAAGAATCAGGCTCAGCAGAAAAGAAGCGATGAGGGAAAGGGAAGGAAGATAAGGGCTCTCTCTTCCCCTCGGTGTTCTTGGCTCGGACGTATGCAGCCGGCCTGAACCTAGTTTTCCGTTGTCGGGCGATACCCGCTCGATAATCCTTAGGAGACGAAGGGACGGTGCACCGTGCCTCGTGCTTTCGTTGAACTCACGGATCCTGAAAGAGCCGGCGGAGACCGACGATGTTCAAAAAGTATCATCTTGACAATGGCATCCCCCTTGTTGCGGAGCAGATCCGGAATGTCCGTTCAGTCTCTCTCGGGATATGGGTGAAGGTCGGATCCCGTTACGAATCGACGGACTCAAACGGCATATCCCACTTTCTCGAGCATATGTTCTTCAAGGGGACAAAGAGACGCTCCGCGCGCGACATTGCCGTTGAGATTGACTCCGTCGGAGGAGATCTCAATGCCTTTACTTCCCGTGAGGCAACTACCTTCTATGTAAAGGTTCTCGATGAGCACATCGAAAGGGGCATTGATCTCCTGACCGATCTTTTTCTCCATTCCACCTTCCCCGCTGGCGACCTCGAAAAGGAGAAGAGGATCATCAAGGAAGAGATTAAGATGGTCGAGGATACACCCGACGACTATATCCACGACCTGTTCTATCAGGCAATATGGGGCGACGAAGGCATCGGACAGTCGATCCTCGGCAGGAGAGAGACCATCAAGTCCTTTGGAAGGGATGATCTCATGGACCATATCAGGAAATACTACGGCACAAAGGACACCGTCATTGCATGCGCCGGGAACTTCCAGCCTGACAGACTCATATCCTCCCTCAATGAGACCCTCGGCGGTCTGAGGAGGGGTTCGGAGCCGAAAAAGGGCGGGAAGCCGCTCTTCTCCCCGTCGGTCGCAGTCCACGCCAAGGACCTCTCCGAGGCGCACGTCTGCATCGGCGTTGAAGGCATACCTCTCGCAAGCACTAACAGATATGTCCTCTATCTCCTGAATTCGGTCCTCGGCGCCGGGGTGAGTTCTCGCCTCTTCCAGGAGATACGGGAAACGCGAGGACTTGCCTACTCCATCTATTCCTTCCTCGCCTCCTATATCGACACAGGCTTGTGGGCCGTCTACGCCGGAACAGCAAGGAAAAGGGTTACCGAGGTTATTACACTCATCACGGAAGAAATGAAGAGCCTCAAAGATACCATTACCGACGTTGAACTCCAGAGGGCAAAGGATCAGATGAAAGGGAATCTTATTCTCGGCCTAGAATCCTCCAATAACAGGATGCAGAATATCGCTCGCCAGGAGATCTATTATGGACAGTACTATTCGCCGGAAGAGATCATCAGGGAGATTGAGGCGGTGAGTCTGGAGCAGGCAAGAGATCTTTCAGAGAGACTCGTTCAGAGCGGCGCCATGGCCCTCACCGTCCTCGGCCCCGTAGAGCGTTCGACAGTATCCGAACTGCCTCTTTGATCTCTTCTTCGGTGTTCCCTTTCCCTGTGCTGAGTCGTATGGCGGACAGCGAATCGTCATCTGAAAGACCCATGGCCTTGAGTACCGAAGATGGCTCTCTCCGCCCGGAGTGGCAGGCCGAGCCCGTCGATGCCACCACGACGCTCTTGAGATCCTGGAGCAGGTCGAGCGCATCGACACCTGCGATGGAAATGTTCAGGGTGTTCGGCAGCCTCAATGTTTCGTGTCCATTCAGTCGAACACCGTCAATTTCTTCGCAGAGACCGCGATAAAGGGTATCGGTAAGTCTCTTCGCCTGCAATGCCCTCTCGGTGATCTCGAGACGCGCCAGCTCACAGGTCTTGCCCAGACCGACGATTCCCGGTACGTTCTCTGTTCCAGGTCTCAGTCCCCGTTCATGCCCGGCGCCAAAGAAGAGGGGAGTAAGCTCCAGTCCCTTCCTGATAAAGAGTCCTCCGACTCCCTTCGGACCGTAGAACTTGTGAGGGACGATCGTCATCATATGAACCCCGAGAGCACCGGCGTTCACCGGAATCTTCCCCACGGTTTGTGCGGCGTCCGTATGAAATGTGATGCCCCTTTCCTGTGCGAGACTGCCGATCTCTTCAAGAGGCTGGAGAACGCCCGTTTCATTGTTGGCATGCATGATCGTTATGAGAACCGTATCCCGCCGCAGCGCCCTTTTCACCTCTTCTACAAGAACCCTCCCATCTCTGCCGACGCCGGCATAGGTGACTGAGAAGCCTCGGCTCTCAAGGTATCTGCAGGGATTCGTCACAGACGGGTGCTCAATGACAGACGTTATGACGTGTCCCTCACGCCGTGTCAGGGTCGTTCCCAGAATAGCGAGATTGTTTGACTCCGTTCCACCTGATGTGAAGAGGATCTCTTCGGCCGAGACACCGATCAGGTCCGCAACCTGAGAGCGGGCCTTTTCGAGAGACATCCGGGCCCTCACACCGGCATCATGGCTGCTCGAGGGATTTCCAAAGTCTGATCTGAGTGCCGACAGCATCACCCCGATAACCTCGGGGTCAACAGGAGTGGAAGCGTTGTTATCGAGATAGATCACTAAGCAAGATCCCGGTGAATGACGGTAACGTCGATGAGATCGTCTTTGATCATCTCGGCCATTCTTTCGGCAATGGCGGGCGACCGGTGTTTGCCTCCGGTGCAGCCGATCCCGATTGTCAGATATGCCTTTCCTTCAGCGACATACTGGGGAATAAGGAAATTCAATAACCCCGATGTCCTCTCCATGAATTCCCGGGCCCCCGGGCTTTGAAAAACAAAATCCTGCACGGCAAGGTCTGTTCCGCTCAAGTCTTTCAGCGCCGTCACAAAATGCGGATTCCGGAGAAACCGTACATCGAAGAGGATATCGACGTTCTGGGGTATGCCGAATTTATGACCGAAGGATATCAGGGCCACCGCGAGCGCAGCGTTCCCTCCAGTCACCTTGAAGAGCGAAGAGACGAGATGCCGCAACTGATGGGGGGTATAGGCCGAGGTGTCGATAATTCTTGTTGCCTCTGCCCTTATCGGCAGGAGCATGGCCCTTTCCATATCAATGGCCTTTTCGATATTCAGGTCCTCAGATACCAGAGGATGGGGTCTCCTCGTCTCCTTGAATCTTCTGACGATCGCCTCCCTTTCGGCTTCGAGAAAGATGATCTCGAGGTTGTATTTTTCACGCAGGACTGTAAGGACGGAATCGAGGGCAGGGAGGAATTCCTTTTCCCTGATGTCAACACCGATTCCTACCCTGTCGTTATGGCTGTCAGCAGTAATGATGGAGGTGAAGCGCTCCATGAGCGTCACCGGAAGATTGTCGACGCAGTAAAAGCCCTGGTCCTCAAGCGCCCGCAGCGCAACGGTCTTGCCGGAACCGGCAAAACCCGTTATGATGACGACTGTCGGTCTCATTTCCCTGTCACGCAGGACTTAAGGTGAAAGGTGATGGTACAAGCTGTAACGTATCGTTAACGGTAATCGTTACCTCAGCATGTATTTTGCTATTTCGCCGGTTCTATGAGGCCGAAGTGACCGTCATCCCTCCGGTAGATCACGTTTATGTCCCCGCTCACATCATTCGTGAAGATGTAAAAATCCCTCCCGAGCATGTCCAGCTGCATCGCGGCTTCGTCAGGACTCATGGGCTTCATGTCAAACCGCTTTTTCTTGATGATCCTCTCGGTTTCAGAGACTGCTGGACCTGCTCCTGACGGTCCGACAGAGGCCTTCCCTTCGCCCTTTCTGTGGGACACGAGCTTTTCCTTGTACTTCTTGACCTGTTTCTCCAATTTTTCGACGACCTCATCTATGGAAGAATAAATATCCTCGGTGGTCCCCTCTGCCTGGATCATCACTCCGTTCGCTTTCAGCAAGACCTCTGTCTTATGTCGGTATTTTTCGACGGTGAGGGTCACGGTCGCTTCCGAAATATTCGCAAGATACCGCTCAAACTTCTTCATCTTATCTTCTGCATAGCTCTTGAGCGCCGGGGTGACTTCAAGATGTCTTCCACTCACGATGACGTTCATATGGCCTCCTTTTTGATTGCTGAACCGCCCATTCTCGACCGTCCATTCCTAGTACGTCAGATTCATCTTTCTCCGCTGCCCTTGAGGGGGAATCCTCAGTTCTTCCCTGTACTTGGCAACCGTCCTCCTCGCTATCGTGATATCCTTTGTCTTGAGGAGCTCTACAATTCTCTGGTCGCTCATCGGCTTTTGAGGGTCTTCCTCGGAGATGAGTTTCCTGATCACATCCTTGACCGAAGTCGATGATACCGCTCCTGTGCCGCTTTGCAGGGCGCTGCTGAAAAAGAACCTGAAACCGAAGAGGCCGTGGTTGCATGAGAGGAACTTGTTTGATGTCACTCTGCTGATGGTGCTCTCATGCATACCGAGGGTCAGGGCCACATCCTTGAGATTCAGGGGTTTCAGGAAGGAAACATCCTTGTCAAAAAATTCTCTCTGGAAATCGAGGATGCACTCCGTCACCCGGTAAATCGTCCTGTTCCTCTGATCGAGACTCTTCAGGAGCCATACCGCTGAACGGAGCTTCTCCTCGACAAACTGCTTTTCTTCCTTCGAGAGTGTTTTCTTCGCCATGAGGAGCTTCCGGTACTGATTGCTCAACCTGATCCGCGGCAATCCCTCGTCATTGAGGATGATCTGGTACCCGTCCTCCGTTCGCATAACATAGACATCAGGAACAATGTACGCTGTGGCTGATGTTGAGAAGTTCCGTGCCGGCTTGGGCTCGAGGCCTTCGATAATGCTCACTGCCGTCATAACATCCTCAAGTAATGCTCCGTACTGTTTGGCAATCTGCTGATAGCGCTTCTTCTCGATGTCAGCCATGTTGTTAAGGATGATCTGCTCGGCAAGGCTGCCGGATAGGTTCATCGCCTTCAGCTGGAGGAGAAGGCACTCTTGGAGACCCCGTGCGGCGATTCCCGAGGGATCAAAGCTCTGAACATGGGCTATCGCCTGTCCGACCTGCTCGATGCCGGTCTTCAAAGCCGTGGCGATCTCTTCGTCAGAGGCTCGAAGATATCCATTCTCATCGATATTACCGATGATCATCTCCCCGATCTCCTTGATCGCTTCAGGAACATCGGAGAGCCGTAACTGCCACATGAGATGATCAACGAGGTCCGCCTCTTTGCTCATAAACTGTTCGAAGGAGGGGTGATCAACGGTACCGGGAGTGAAGTATCCCAGATCCCTGCCGTCGCTCCCCCGCTCATCGAAATAGTCTTCGACGCTCAGCCCCCCTGAAATGAGTCTCTCCAGGGGAGCTTCGGTATCGTCCGACACATTTGCAGGCTCTATGTTGTCAAGCTCCTCCCTGCTCAGTTCTTCCCTTTCTTCCGCCGCCTCCTCAAGGAAGGGGTTCTCGATGAGTTCCTGAGAAAGGGCATCCGACAGCTCAAGCTGGGGCATCTGGAGCAGTTTTATGGCAAGCTGCAGCTGAGGGGTGAGGACGAGTTTCTGGGAAAGTCGTAATTCTAATCTGCCTTCCAGCGCCATTAGAGTCGAAATTCCTTTCCCAGGTAAGACTCCTTGACCTCGGGGTTGGCAATGAGTTTTTCCGGGGCCCCTTCGTCCAGAATGCCGCCATTGCTTATGATATAGGCCCGATCAGTAATTGACAGGGTGTCCCTCACATTGTGGTCGGTGACGAGGATACCAAGACCCTTCTTCTTGAGATATTGAAGCATCTTCTTCAACTCTATTATAGCAATTGGATCTATTCCTGCGAAGGGCTCATCGAAGAGGATGAAGGTGGGATCGGTGGCAATGGCACGGGCGATCTCGGTCCTCCTCCTCTCCCCTCCGGAGAGTCGGTAGGAGTGCCGGTCAGCGAACTCCTTCAGACTGAACTCATCAAGGAGCTGCTCGACGCGCCCGTCCATCTCGTCTCCTTTCCATCCCCTGATTTCAAGCACCGCCCTGAGATTGTCCCGTACCGTCAATCGCCTGAAGATCGACGGCTCCTGGGGGAGATAACTGATGCCCTTGAGCGCCCTCCTGTACATTTGCAGCTTGCCGATGTCCTCGTTGTTCAGGAGGATGTTCCCTCTGTCAGGCCTTATGAGACCAACGATCATATAAAAGGTCGTGGTCTTCCCTGCACCATTGGGACCGAGGAGGCCGACGATTTCACCCGTCGAGACATAGATGCTGAGGTTCTTCACGACTTCCCTTCCGCGGTAACTCTTTGCAAGCTCCCTCGTCTCAAGGATATCCATTACTTGCCTTTCCTGTCCTTGATGAAAACCTTGCTGTTTTCAACAATCGACCGGTCTTCCTTCATAAGGTAGATCATCTTTGTGCCGGTAACGACGTTTCCCCCTTCTGCTGCCCGCGGCTCGCCGGTAAATACCACCTTCTCTTCGTCAGCAAAGTAAGTCGCAGCATCGGCAGTTATGACTCGTTCACTACGGATCAGCTTAACATTGCCCTCGGCATCTATCCTCGTTATGGCGCCGCCTTCGGTGTAGGTGACGAGCATCCGGTCAGAAGAGATGGTCATGTCATCGGACTTCGCAACGACAGTGCCTTCAAAAAGGGCAGTATGTGCCTTGTTGTCCGCCGTCAGCGATGAAGACGTTATGACGACGGGACCCTTTGTTTCAAGGGGTTTGTTCTCGGCGGAAACAACCGCACCACAGAGGCAGGCAAAAAGGAAGAGGAGAGAAGAGACAGCCGCACCACAGGCCTTCTTCGCCATAAACAGTCCGCTATCCCTGTTCCGGATGTTAATAAAATGTTGCCCTAACATTCTTCGTGAGTTTCAGTTTTTGGCCTTCGGTGGCAGACAGCCCATCACCCTCTATCCTGAACTTCCTGCCATCGATCATGACCCGGTCTTCTGAAGTGAGCAATCTAGTGGAGGGGTTCCACGCCAGACTCCTGGCAGATATCAGGGAATCTTTAATCCGTATCTTTATGTTCTCCTCGAGGAGGAGTTCCCTCGTCACCATGTTGTATCTTCCTGAGTCAGCGTCCAGCACCATCCCTTCCTTAATCGCATTGATGGTCACTGCATACATCCGTGCGACAGTTTCATCTCCGCTAAAATCGGCCTTACGGGCGGCAATAACCCATGCGTCACTGCCGCTTCTCTTGTTCACAATCCTCAACCCCTCAAAATAGGAATTTGTCTTCACGGAAGCATCTTTCCGGTACTCCTTTTCACCATTAAAGATAAAATAGAAGAGGATGAGCATGAGAAGTACGATTGCATATCCATATTTCAGTTTCACATAGAAAGTTTATCACAGAAAAAAGACCATAGTAAAGCAAATAATATACCAGAGGAGGGAGGACTCCCTTGACAAAAGAGGCGATTATCTCCTTCAGAGACCATCTCTTCCGCCTTCCAGGGCTGCTTTCAGTATGATTTCTCTTGACAACAGGCTATCCCATTAATATAATTAAGAAAAGCTGGTTATGGACCGTATTCATTCTCAAGTTTACTCTTTGCGAGGTATCTATGACAAAAGCTGATCTCGTTGACGCAGTATTCGGAAAGGTGGGACTTTCCAAGATCGAGTCCCAAAATATTATCGAGATGATCTTTGACACCATCCGACAGACCCTCGTCGAGGGAGAATCGGTAAAGGTCTCGGGTTTCGGCACATTCAATGTGAAGAAGAAGAATGCGAGAAGGGGAAGGAATCCCAAAACCGGCGCTGATCTTGAGATCACGCCGCGCAAGGTCATTACCTTCAAGGCGAGTAACCAGCTCAAAGACGTCGTAGAAAAGGTACATGAATAGATCCTCTGTTGAGAACATCGTTAAGGCCAGGCGGCCTTATCCCGACAAACTCTTTTACAAGATCGGGGAGGTGAGCAAGATAGCCGATGTGGAGCCCTATGTCCTGAGGTACTGGGAAACGGAGTTCCCCTTTCTGAGACCGAGGAAGAACAAGTCAGGGCAGAGGGTTTACGTAAAAAAGGACCTGGAACTCGTCCTTCAGATAAAGAAGATGCTCCATGAAGAGCGATACACCATCGAAGGTGTGAGGAAGAAGTTCGGAGAGAACGAACCGCCGAAACCGATACCAACCCCCGTCGTCCAGTCCTCGCCAAGAGAAGTAATCGAAAACGTCAAGAAGAGGCTCAGAGCGATCCTGAGCAGACTCCAGTAATCGGGGCGTAGCGCAGCCTGGTAGCGCACTCGCTTGGGGTGCGAGTGGTCGCCCGTTCAAATCGGGTCGCCCCGACCAATTAAATCAAGGGTTTACGAGATTCTGTAAGGTTTTTTGATTTTCTGCTGCCGCAGATTTGCCGCAGAGTTAACTATAAATAGATAGCTCTGCGGCCTTGTAAACCCGTAGTCTTCTAGTCCAAATGAAACCACCCAATCGTATTTTCCTTGCCAATATGACTAGTGATGCCAGAGCAATGCCATTAGAGGTTCCTGGGCTAAATGGGTAAGGATGCCTGGCAAATAAAATGACCTTAAAGGCGATAATGAGTGAGTATTTTTTGCAGAAGCAAAAACTCACACTATAAGTCACTATCAGATTTTTGCGAGAGGTCTTTCCTGAAATACTCTCCGCTGCCCTGTGATATTATTGTGCGCAGTATATATGGAAACAAATGTTCACAAT
>DASRZP010000134.1 GCA_035686305.1 Thermodesulfovibrionales bacterium
TGCGATGAGGCGCTCTTTGCACTCAGGATGCGGATAAGGAGCCTCATGTCCGAGGAATACGTCATCATAGAGGAAACCGACCTTCATGGGTAATAATTCTATATGAAACCTGACGCCAAGTCAAAACCTCTTGACAGGGCCTGGCCTCTATTCCCCCAGATGCCTCGCCACATGGTCGGCGCGCCGCGCCAGCCTTTCTCTATGATCCTCTATGACCCTTCCGATACTGCCTGTATCGGCAAACTCGACATACTCCACCTTCCCGTCCTTTCGTTCCCGATACTCGCCATGGTCGTCTTCCAGTTTTGGGAAATATCTGCCGGCAATGTCTTCATACAAGTCGACGCTGTACAGGGGGGTTCCTGGATGAGAACGCTCCTGAGAAGAAAGGGAGAGGACTCTGTCCTTCTCATAAAGCGTATACTTCCCGTGTTCGCTCCGGTAACCCACGTAATACTTGCCGCTCTCTCTGTGGTACACGTCGGCATTCAGATGGAAGAGCCTTTCTCCGACCTTTTCAAAAAAAGTTGTCCCTCTGATCATGAAGGTCTTTCCTGCATTGCTCAATACCCATTCGGAAGTCATCCTGTCAGGGCTGTGGGTGAGAATGACCTTCTCCTTTTCCAGCACCGTGTTGTTCAGGCTCTGGTAATCCGTATGAACAACACTGCTCCTTTCAGCAATATCGTGGATAACAATCGATCCCTGAAAGGCGTTGAGGGCCTCTTCGTAACGCTCTTTGCTCCATGTTCGCTCGATATAATCATTCATATCACCGTAGATAACCGTAGCAGACTCGAATTCCTTCCTCGGCATTCTCATCTGCTGCTCTCTCTTTTCCGTGTAGAGTTGTTCCCACAGTAATACATTATGGACGGTGTCCGAGCTGAATATGAGGCTTTCCTCATCCGTACTTATTCTCAGCCCTATTCCCGGGACACCGTGCCAGACAGGCGATTTGAGCGGCTCGATCGTGAACCCCTCGGGGTCTTTGTAGACATTCTTCGCTTTTTCGTAAAAGACATCGGACGAGTAAGGATAAAAACTCTCGGGCTCAACCCATTCCTCATAGTGAGGGTCTCTGAAGAGGAGCCTCGGTCTTTTTGTCTTTGTGCTGATAATGATCTTGGCCCTGTCGGGGCCAACGATCCTGCCATCCAGGTCAATCACCGAGAGAGCCGACCTTCCCTCTCCTTGGTCGGTAGAAATGATCCGGTATCGTGGACGGGGGCCGATCCTCCGGTAATCGATAAACTCGTCGTAGGCGATATCGATCACCCTCTTTGAATCGCCTGAAAGGCTCTTTTCCAAGGCAGAACCTGATGCCCTCATGATTTCCTCGTGGACGGCCTCCGATGTGAGGAGGAGGACCTTCCTTGATACGTCCGGCGCGTACCTGCTGAAGAGGGCGAGGTCGGAGAACCACCGTTTATGGTCGTCATGGCAATGGGTGATGATGAGACCCGCGATGTCCTTCAGGCCATGGCCGCCGATCTGCTGAAAGAGCGGGGCGCCGCAGTCAATGAGATACCTGGACCGGCCGAAGGTCACCTGATATCCGATGCTTTTTCCCATCCTCGAAAAGGGGCCGTAATCGCCGAGGACTTCTACGAGAATGCCGTTATTCATGCCCTTCCCCCGTCCCTCATTACACGTCGAGCAAGGTGGCGTGCATGAGGACCCGTTCAGCTGCGCTCTTGAGGGTCGAAAGGTTCCTGGCATTATGGATCGCCATGGCCGCATATACGGAAAGAGAGTTCAGGAGCTTCAGGTCATCGAGCGTGAAGAGCCTGTCGGAGGTGATGCTCATGTTCATGACGCCGAGGTCATGGACATCGTATCTGAGCGGCACGCAGAGAAGAGACTGGATGTGCATCTCTCCTTTCTTGAACCGTGAATCCAACATGACATTATTCGCGAGCTCAGCATTTCCCGTCTTGATAACATCACCGGCAATGCCCTCGCCTGCGCAAAACTTCACCTTTTCCCCTGACTCGACGCCGAAGGCGGCCCGTATCGAGAGGGTCTTATCATTTTCATCAAACAACATGATCGAACCGTTGTCTGCGTGGACGAGATTCTTTGCTTCGTCAAGGATAAGGTTGCAGGCGCCGTCAACGTCCATGCTCGCCGTGAGGACGTCCAGCCTGCTCTTCTTGAATTTCGTCAGCTCCTCATTGAGCCTCCTGATCCTCTGGCTCATCGACTCGAGGATCTTGAATACCAGCGTCGGGTCCCTGCTTATGGTCGCAAAGAGTTTCTTCTTGTCGATGCTCAGGACCCTCGCATCACCTTCGGAAATGACTGTTGCCGAACGCGGCAGCCTGTCAAAGAGCGCCATCTCTCCGAAGATGTCCCCTGATTGGAGCGTTGCGATGGTGACATTTCCGGAGGCAGCCTTCTTTGCTATCCTGACCTTTCCTGACTGTATCACATACATCACCTCTGCCGTATCACCTTCATGGAAGATGACCTCACCGTCAGAGTAAGTCTTGCCGAGTTCTCCTTCCTGCATCATTTCCCCCTATCGTTTTGGCCGGTTTTCAGGCCGCCTTCACCATTGCCTTTGCAATCTCCTTCAACAGATGGAGATTCATCCTTACATCGAGGGCCTTCGGGAAGATGTTTCTGTACCGCTCGTTTCCCGTGAACATATCCCAGAGAATGGAACTCAGTACCACGTGGCCGGCGACTCCCTCCTGCTCCCTCTGGATAACCTCGAGCATCCCCTTCGTGAAGACGCTGTTTTTCCTCAATATATCAGTAACGGCATAAAGGACCCTCCCGAAATAGTTATCAATAAGAATGCTCCGGTAAACCGGTTTGTAGCTTCCCTTGAGGTGCTGCCTACCCACTCCATGAAACACGACGGTCTTTGCTATCGCCTTGCCCATCAGATAGGCAGCCCCCAGTCCGTCCTTGAAGAGCCTCGTCGAACCGGCATCTCCACACATAACTACCCTGTCAGAGAAGGCTATCTTCGGCGCGCCTACGTTCATCTTCGGCAGGCACCGGCACTCCAGCTTATAGGGATCCGATTTCGGCAGAACAACTTTCACAACAGGCTTGTCAAGGAAATCGTCTACGGTGCGGCCATGTATCTCGCTGCCCAAGATACAGAGTGTCACATAGGCCCCTTTCGGTATCATAGCAGCGAATTTCAGGCCCTTGTCCGGGAGAAGGAAAAGGTGGATCGAATTGCCAAAATATTGAGCTACTACTTGTTCACTCATATGGAGTTCTGCGATCGCTGTCGTGACTGTCAGCGGCTCTTCATAGCCGAACCCCATACTCTCGATCAGCGTGCCTGCCGTGCTGTTTACGCCGAAGGCTCCCACAACGAGGTCTGCTTCCATAATCTCACTGTTCCTGGAAAGGGGTACCGGTTTCTTGTTCCTATAAGTGATGCCGTCAATCCGTAAGGGCTTGTGGACAGCGCCTTCCTTCACCGCCTGCCTGAGGAGGAAATTGTCGAAACTCTCTTTCTCCCCGGCCATCATGCCCTTCGGTCCGCCTCCCCTGTAGACCGTGGCGATAGTCTTCTCAAAGTGGGGAGTGGCGATAAAAACAGAGCCTTCATTGGTATGGAGCTTATACGAATTGATACCTTTCCGCACCACGGAATCAGGCAGGTTTATCCCCTCGACAGCCAGCGTCTGGACAAGGAGCTCAGAAATGATGCCCCCGCATCTGTTGCAGCCACCCGGACCATCCTTCGTAAAATCCTTGGGCTCGAAGATGGTTACGTTTAATTCTTTTCCGAGCATCCTCGCCATCTTGAGTGCAAAGATACTGAAGAACGATCCCGACGGCCCCCCTCCTATGACAGCGATCTTCGCCCCGTCGTTTAAAACATCGGGATCGGCGCTCTCACTGACTGAATGCATCATAGCCCCCAGCACCCGCCCAAAAAGGAGATCATTTTTGCTGCCCCGGTTTCAATCTAACCTATCACTTCCCCCATTCCTTGTCAAGTCGCGACCCTTTGTAACGATGTAACGATCCTTTGGCGAACCGCAGGTTTCCTGTCGTTGTTTTTTGAAGAACGAGAAGTATATAATCATGGAGCGAAAGGTCAAACGGTCACGAAGCCCTTTGCGCCACAGACGAATTTTTCTGCAGAGAGGATCTGATCATGAAACTGAGAGTTCTTGGATCTTCAGGCGCCGAATTCCCCGGGCATAATCCTCCGGGATTTCTCCTGAGCGGCAGGATCCTCTTTGATGCCGGAAGCCTCACGAATGTGCTCGGCGAGAAGGAACAGCTAAGGATTAAGAACATCTTTATCACCCATGCCCATCTCGACCACATAAAAGGGATACCCTTCCTGGCAGACAATATCATAACGAAGAACCACAATCGCAGCGTGAATGTCATGAGCATTCTGCCGGTGATCAAGACAATAAAAAGAGATCTCTTTAACAGTTCTGTCTGGCCCGATTTTACGGTAATCCCCGACCCCTGTAATGCGATCATAACCCTCGTTGAGGTCAAGGAGGGTAGTCCCGTACTCGTAGATGACTATACCGTCACTCCCTACAAGGTAAATCACTCGGTGCCTGCAGTGGGATACCTTGTCGAGGATTCGCGGAAGCGGCTGTTCTTTTATACCGGCGATACGGGACCGACAGACCGGACATGGAAGAAGATAGGAAACAGACGGATCAACGTGCTGATCATCGAGGTCTCCTTTCCCAACAGGATGAAGGAAATGGCGCTCGTGGCAAGGCACATGACTCCCGAGTTGCTGAAGGAGGAATTATCAAAACTGAGCCATATGCCCGAGATGGTCTGCGTCACCCATCCGAAGCCCCAGTACTTCGAAACGATTCGAAAAGAACTCGCCGCCCTCGGGATCGGGAACCTCAGGCTGCTGAAAGACGGGGAGATAATCACAATCTAGGGCCAAGGTAGCCATCATGAATGTTGCAAGGTATTACGGCGAAGGCGACATCCGCATCGAGGAGATGCCCGTCCCTCTTATCGGCCCAGGAGAAATGCTCATACGGATAAGGGCGAGCGGCATATGCGGCAGCGATGTCATGCATTGGTACAGGGCCGGCAGAGGCCCCCTTGTCCTCGGTCATGAGATTGCGGGCGAGGTTGCCTCGGTCGGCGCCGGGGTCGGGACGTATAAGGTCGGTGACAGGGTGACGGCCTCTCATCATGTGCCCTGCAATACCTGCCATTACTGTCTCAACGGCCACCACACCGTATGCGATACGCTGAGAAGCACAAATTTTCATCCCGGGGGATTTGCCGAGTATGTGAGGCTCCCTTCGATCAATGTCGACAGGGGCGTCTATCTCCTGCACCACAACGTCTCCTTCGCTGAGGCGACTTTTGTTGAGCCCCTCGCCTGTGTTTACCGTGGACAGCGGATTGCCGGCACGAGGGTGGGGAAAAGCGTCCTTGTCATCGGGAGCGGCATTTCGGGCCTGCTGCACATCCAGACGGCAAGGGTCCTCGGTGCCTCGATGATAGGAGCCGTCGACATCGTCCGGTACAGACTCGATTTCGCAAAGAAGCTCGGTGCGGACGTTATCTTCGAGGCAGGAGACGATCTTCCTGAATCCTTCAGGAGAATGAACAGAGGGAGACCGGCTGATATTGTCATCCTGACTACCGGCGCCGAAAAGGCGATCTCTTCAGCATTTCGGTCCGTTGACAGGGGAGGGACTATCTTATTCTTCGCTCCTGCCAGCAAGGGGGTTGCCGTCCCTCTTCCGGTCAATGACCTTTTCTGGCGGAACGAGATAACCCTGACATCGTCATACGCCGCGAACTATGATGAGCATACGGTCGCCCTGGAGCTCATCAGACAGGGCAAGGTTAACGTCGGCGACATGATAACGCACCGCTTGCCCCTTTCGGAGACAGCGAAGGGGTTCAGCCTCGTCGAAGAAGCAAAGGAATCGATGAAAGTGATCATAGAACCTTGAGGCGACAATACCAGACCGTTAAAACCGCATCGAACACGCAATTCTGTCATTGCCGCTTGTCCGCAATCTTTCTTCGAAGAGGGATTCGACAGGCGGGAATGACCGTAATGAGGCATTATCCTAACGTTGTAAACTATGGCAAGGCAGGCATGGATCGAGGCCCTGTACAGGCGATGAGATTCCGGCAATGAGGTACTTCGATGACTTCATCGTAAGTGACCTCCCGCATTGAGCATACAGCGGCGGTCGGCAACCATCAAAGGTATCGCGATACAAGGCTTCTCGCCATACCTGCCTTCGCGAACAAGATCGTTTTATGCACTGGAAGGATTACTTACTTGTCAAGGAGGAGGAACGATTATGGATTGGGGACTGAAGAACCGCCTTTCGAGAATCATCAAGCCTGACGGAAAGACCGTCATGCTTGCAGTGGATCATGGATATTTTCTCGGGCCTACGACGGGTCTCGAAGATGCTGGCAAGACGATTAAGCCGCTCTTGCCGTATGCTGACGCGTTGATGCCGACAAGGGGGATCGTCCGCACCTCAGTGGACCCCTCCTCTGAGACGCCGATCGTGCTCAGGGTGTCGGGAGGGAACAGCATTCTCGACGAAGATCTCTCGTACGAGGGGATAACGGTCTCGATGGAGGATGCTGTGAGGCTGAACGTCGCGGCAGTTGCCATCTCCATCTACGTAGGTTCTCCTAATCAGAAGGAGACCCTCCTGAATCTCGCGAGACTCATCAATGAGGGGCAGCGATATGGGGTTCCCGTGCTTGCTGTTACGGCAGTCGGGAAGAATATGGGAAAGGACGTCCGGTACCTTGCGCTCGCCTGCCGTATTGCGGCCGAGCTCGGCGCTCACTTTGTGAAGACTTACTACTGTGAGGGGTTTGAAAAGGTGGTAAAGACCTGTCCTGTTCCCGTAGTTATGGCGGGCGGGAAGAAACTGCCCGAGCCTGAGGCGCTGGAGCTTACTTATAATGCGATAAGACGGGGGGCAGCAGGTGTTGACATGGGAAGAAACATCTTTCAATCTGAGGCGCCTGTTGCCATGATTCAGGCAGTAAGGGCAGTCGTACACGAGGGCGCGAAACCCCGGGAGGCCCATGACATCTTCAATAGCCTCAAGAGCGCCAAGGCAAAGGAGAAGAGACCGAAGATGCAGGGCGCTACCGCGAGCAGGGAAGAGCTCAGCAGGCACTAGCCCAGACGTCGGCTCCGAAGGTTGTGAATTATAAGGGCTAGCCCTTCCCTTCAGATTGCCCAACGGGACTAACCGAGCAAGAGAGCGTGGGGTTCCGAAAAGTATAGCCTTTTCGCACCCTCTTCATGTATTATGTTCTCAATGCTCAAGCCATTCTCCATAACCGGCGTAGGAAGCCTCCCTCATCGTGATGCCGAGGAGGCCTGCAGGCTTGTGCTCCAGACCTTTGATATACCATTCTGGCCTCAGCTCCCGAAGATATCCTTTCTCGAATGGATGATTACCCAGTACTCCGAAGGGATGCCCTTCGTCAGGATCGACGCCGAGCATGAAAGCATACACATCAGCAGGGATAAGGGTGATGACCTTGAGAGGTTCTATGAATCATGGACCGAAGCCTCCAAAATCGCGATATCGGAAGACTATGCCCATGGTCTTCACGCCTTTCTCAAGATGATCCGACCGAGACATTTCAAGACCTTGAAAGGCCAGATAACAGGTCCTCTCACCTTTACCCTCGGGCTCAAAGACACCGAAGGGCGCCTTGTCTATTTCGATGAGGAGCTCCGCCAGATAGCGCTCATGCTCCTCCAGGCGAAGGCGAGATGGCAGATAGATCAGCTCAGACAGTATGCCGACAGTGTGATCATATTTATTGATGAACCGATCCTTTCAGCCATAGGCAGCAGCACGTATCTCGGCGTAAGCAGGGACGAAACACTCAGGCTGCTCAGGGAAGTCTCGGATACGATCAAGGCCTCAGGAGGCATCCCCGGCATCCATTGCTGCGGGAATGCCGACTGGCCTCTCGTCATAGAGACCGGCGTATCCGTGATCAACTTCGATGCCTATGCTTATTTCGAGAACCTTGCCATGTACTATACCGATATCAAACCCTTCCTCGAAAAGGGCGGGCATCTCGCATGGGGCATCGTGCCCACGACAGATGCGATAGCAAGGGAGACGCCCGAGACCATCATCGCCGGTTTTCAGAAAAAATATGCCTCTCTGTCTGAGCATATACCAAGAGAGCTCTTGTCGTCCCGGACACTCCTCACCCCCTCCTGCGGCGCCGGGTCAAGGACGATACCTGAAACGATAAAGATCTTTCAGCTCCTCATGAGGGTCAAGGAAGCATCCCTTTGAAAGGGGTATTCATCTCATTTGAGGGCATCGAAGGGACAGGGAAGACAACGCAGGCACGACTCCTTGCCGGCCATCTCTCGGACAGAGGATACGCCACGGTTCTGACGGAGGAGCCAGGCGGCACGCCGATCGGTTTGAGGATCAGGGAGGTACTCCTTAAGGTCGAACATAGAGAGATGCACCATATGACCGAGCTTCTCCTCTACAATGCATCCCGCTGCCAGCACATCCATGAAGTGGTCCTGCCGGCGGTCAATTCCGGCAGGATCGTTCTTACCGACCGCTTCACCGATTCGACGATTGCCTATCAAGGCTATGGCAGGGGCATTGATCTCAGCGTTATCGATGCCCTGGACAGGACCGCGACGGGCGGCTTGAAACCCGATCTCACCCTGTTGCTCGATCTCGATGTGGCAACAGGCCTGAAGCGGAACAGAGGCGCCAACAAGATCGACCGCCTCGAACTCGAAGACATCGAATTTCATACCAGGGTACGCGCAGGATACCATAAACTCTCTCACAAAGAGCCTGAGAGGATACGGCTGATCGATGCCTCAGGATCGATAGAGGAGATACAGCAAGAGATCATCATTATGGTGGATGATTTCCTGAAGAAAGGAGCAACCGGTTCATCTGTGAACTAAGGATAAGTCGCGACAATTCCTTTGAGTATCTTCAACTGATGTCATATATTTACCGGATTTCACCACCAGCATTGCACAACCTGCGTTCCCGATAATCTTCTCTGTTGAGCTTCCCATGAGAAGTTCCTTGATCCCCGTTTTCCCGTACGTACCCATAATGATCAGATCCACACTCCGGTCGCATGCCATCCCGACCACAACATCACAAGGCCTCCCTGCAGGTATAAGTGCTTCCACCGGGATACCCTCCTTTTTTGCGGCCTCTCTGACTTCGTTAGCATTTGCCATCGCTTCTCCCCTATCGGCTTCTGAGCAGACGGCGGAGACCGCAATGATATTGCTTCCACAGCGTTTCGCAATTTCAATCGCTTCTGAGGCTGCCGCATGGCTGTGCCTCGAACCATCAGTGGCAACTAATATATTTCTGCATTCAATCCTCGCGGCCTTCGGAACAACTAAGACCTTGCACGGCGCATGACAGATAACTTTTGCGGCTACACTACCCATCAAGATCTTCGTTAGTCCTCTCCGGCCACGTCTTCCGATGACAATCATGTCTACCCCTCTCGCCACAGCCGCATCCACTATCAGCCGATGGGGCTCATCTCCATGGACAAGGACGGTTTCACAGTTTAAGCCCTCTTGTAAAGCTCTTTCTTTCACAGAGTGGAGATGTTCTCTTGCCTCTTCCTCTTCCTTCTCGAAAACATTGGTGCCGCTGATCTCATATCGAGGAACTGCTGACATCAGATAGAGCATGCTCGAACACTTTTTGGCAAAGCTTATTGCCTCCCTCACAGCCCCTTCGCTAAATAGAGAACCATCCGTCGCTACAAGCAACTTCTCAAGTCTTGATAGGGGGCAAAACTGTACGGAATTCATGGAAGATGGCGTGTTCAACATCCGACAATTCTCTCACAATGACGTCTTTGTCCTTCAAAACATGGCCTCGAAAACCCACTTTCCGCCCCCTCGTCGAGGAGGGGTTGGCTTTGTCGGGACGCTCCTTAATTTCCTTTTACCACAAAAAAAGCATTTGTCAAGTTGGAACTTTAGGAGGTTATTGCCTATAGACATTTGAGTGAGTGATTTCAGGAATTGATGAATTAGTTGTTCAAGCAGGGCAAGACTGGGATTCTTAGGAACCCGGATGACGATAATACCTCCCGATTTCTCCGGTGGG
>DASRZP010000135.1 GCA_035686305.1 Thermodesulfovibrionales bacterium
GCGGGACTGTTTCTTGTAGCTGCTCTTTCCCTTTCCTGTCCATCCTATGCTCAGATTGTTCAGTGTACCCATGGGCAGAGCGGTCATATCCAGGATACTTCTATAACGACGGTCCCCAGTTATTGGGGATGGGGATTAGATTTTATTCTCAACTCAGGAAACTCTGATTGGGTGCATTTTGCTGTCCCCACCGTCCTGTTTGAGAAAACCCGCTATCTTGCGATTAAATTTGCGACAGGAAGCGTTGATGCGATTGTGAATCAGGTCGACATCTGGAGTGGAAATACACTGGTTAAACAGTTCTTAAATCTCAATTGGACAACTTCAGGACCAAGCGATGCACAATGGAAGATCCTAGACCTGGGATCAGATGTGAATTTTGAGAGCATTGGCATTTCAGTCGGGATAGGCGCTGGGGTGGAAGCTATGAGCCACCGTTTCCTCTTTCATTCAGTGTGCGCCGAGTTCCATCCATAAAAGGACAGGAAAAGGAGACATTGTAGTCTCAGCCAAGAAAAAGATCTCTCGTGGTTAAACAGTGAAGTATTATGGGTGTGAGAGAATATGCTCATTCCATCTTGTGAGGCCGGCAGTGGTGGAGTGAATTTAACGACTCAGAGGACAAGGGCACAAATTGGCTCACGAAGATAGACTGGAAGCCCCTCTCAACCGCGATGATATTGCCGAATTGATTGTTGCAGCTTTGTTCGGATTGTCGAAAATAGGGTATTGGGACCCAAGAAATATCTAACCCTACGCTTGAGGGCAGCTAAAAATCGCGCTCCTCAAGCGTAGGGTCGTCCCTAGTGAACTGACGTGTCAAAGTAAGCGCATGATATAATATGCTTATGGAGTTTTCGGATGAAGGTCTCCGCGAACTAGCGTCGCAGTGGGTTGAGTCAGCGCGCCTCCCGAAGCTCTTCAAGATTTACAGCGACACTACCGATTATTACCGCATCGATTATGACGACGTAGTTCTTCTTGGAGATCGTCCGTACCTTGTGCGGAATAATGAGCGTGAAGGCCGCTTTGGCATTGACGAGCAGCAGAAGTTCTGGGTCAAGAGGGCCATCGATCTTCTGGACGGGTCACGGAAAATCATCAAACTTGTCTTTCACGAACGATTCAAGGCGAGGGTTGGGCCGCTCGTCTTCGACTGCACCCGCAGCCCCGCGAAGGAGACGAGGGTGCTCCAGTTGACAGGGACACATCCGAATTTCATGCATGGTTTTGGCGTGCAGGATGCGGTATCGAACAGGGTCCGGGTCATCGATTTCGTTTACGGCAAGAAGCTCTCTGATCTCATTGCGGGGATGGAGATGGAGCATTCTGTTTATTTTGAAGAGGTTTTCCCCGGTATCTTCGAAAGGTATCTGGATGCTTTGGAGGCGATCTGTTTCCTCCATAGCAACGGAGAATTACACGGCGACATCCGCCGCGACCATATCATCATTGACAGGGAGACGGGCGTGTTCCGTTGGATTGACTTTGATTTCATATACCACCACCATGAGAACAGGCTTGGGTACGACATCTTCGGCCTTGGGAACCTTCTCGCCTTTCTCGTCGGCAAGGGAGACGCAACAGTCCAGGAACTCCGGAGGGTGCGCCCGGATCTTTTTGCAAGAATTGGGAAAAGCGATCTCAACATCATCTTCCATAACCGGATCATGAATCTGAAAAAGATCTTCCCCCATATCCCCGACCGGCTCAACAGCGTGCTCATGCATTTTTCGGCAGAGACCGAGGTTTTTTATGACGATACCCGTCAATTCTACGATGACCTCAGGGAGGTCATGGGGTCCTTGACTCCTTCATGACGTCTGCTATAATACAGAAAAGAGTGCAGGGAGCATGTCAGCGACATGGCGCAGAGCAAGAGAATTCTCATCGCCGTTGACGAGTCTGAGAACTCCAGAAACGCCCTCCTCTACGTTGCCGATATTCTCGGCGGCTTTCCTGGCTTCATCATCATCCTCCTGAGCGTCATCTCAGTCCCTGAAGTCGATTTTTTCGATTCCGAAGAGGCACGAAAGGAATGGATCAGGGAGAAGCACGCCAGCCTCTCAGAGCTGCTCGAACGCTACCGGCAGGTTCTCATCCAGTCGGGCTTCCCGGACTCTTGCGTGCTGACGGATATCATCCTCACGAAGGACCGTCCGGTATCTTCTGTCATCCTCGAAAAGCAGGAGCAGTATGACGCCTGCACCCTCGTGGTGGGAAGACGGGGGGTATCTCGTCACGAGGAGTTTCTTTTCGGCAGTGTCTCGAGCAAGCTCATCCATATGGCGGCACGCTGCGCCGTATGGGTCATTGAACCCGTCTGCAAATCTCAGCTGTGAACCGGCATGGAGGACGCTGAAGAGATCATGGGGTAAGCACAGCAAAAGATCCCATCCGAACAATCCTGTCACACGCCGAAATTGTCGTCAACGGAGAGAATCCATGGGATATCAAGGTGAAGGATGACAGGTTATACGAGCGGGTCGCAAAGGGAGGGAGCCTGGGGCTCGGAGAGTCTTACATGGATGGATGGTGGGAATGTGAGAATATGGATGATTTTTTCTGCAGAATCATGCCCTGTAATCCGGAGGAAAAGTTAGGAAAGAATCTGCGTCTGCTCTTTTGTATCCTGCGTTCGGTAGTCCTGAATCCCGCAAGAAAATCACGGTCGTTTCAGGTGGGGGAACGGCATTACGACCTTGGCGATAATCTTTACAGGAACATGCTTGACAAGAGGATGATCTACAGCTGCGCTTACTGGAAAGATGCGATGAATCTTGATGATGCTCAGGAGGCAAAACTCGACCTCATCTGCAGGAAGCTGTCCCTCCGGCCTGGCGACAGAGTCCTCGATATCGGATGCGGCTGGGGAGGTTTCGCAAAATATGTCGCCGAGAAATACGGCGTTGAAGTTGTCGGTATCACGGTCTCGAAAAAGCAGGTCGCCCATGGAAGGAATTTGTGTGAGGGCTTACCCGTTGTGATCAGGCTCCAGGATTACCGAGACCTTGACGAAATGTTCGATCACATCATTTCTGTTGGTATGTTTGAGCATGTGGGATACAAGAATTACAGAAAATATATGGAAACTGTTCACCGGTGTCTGAAAGACAACGGTCTGTTCCTGTTACAGACCATAGGGAGATGCGAATCACGTACCGTAGCAGACCCGTGGTTTGACAGATACATCTCTCCGAACTCCTTTATCCCGTCAATGAAACAGGTATGTGCATCCGCTGAGGATTTGTTTGTGGTGGAGGATTGGCATAATTTCGGTGATGATTATGATAAGACCCTTGTTGCCTGGTTCAGCAACTTTAACAGGAATTGGGATGTATTGAAGAGTCGTTATGACGACCGGTTTTATCGCATGTGGAAATACTATCTCTTGAGCTGTGCGGGTTCCTTCCGTTCCCGCTATCTTCAGGTCTGGAGATCGTCCTCTCCAAGAAAGGGATTGCCGGAGGATACCGCTCAGTTCGATAATATCCCTGTTCTCGCCAGCCCGCGCGGGGAGACAGCAGAGAGCCATCACCTCTCGTCGGCGAGGGAGCCAAGAGGCTGATCGGCTGAATGCAGGCAATTTTTGGTATAATTGAACCTCTATGGAGCGCGTAGGGTTTCTGTACGATGACGCCTGTTTGGCTCATGAACCGCCGCAATGGCACCCGGAAAAGAAAGAACGGTTACTCCATATCCTGAATGCCTTAAGGACCTCGGGGCTCCTTGAGAAACTGGCTTGCATAAACCCGCGAAGGGCCTCTCTTGACGATGTCGGCCTCGTCCACACCGCTTCTTATATCGAAACGATCAGGAGTTTTACCGGAGAGTGTCTCGATCCGGACACCTATCTGTCGCCGGGCACCCTGTCGGCAGCACTTTATGCAGCAGGGTCTCTCATGGAGGCGGCAGAGAAATGTAAGACCGGCGAGATCAGGAGGGCCTTCTGCGCCGTCCGGCCCCCGGGCCATCATGCTGAGGCCGACAGGGGGATGGGGTTTTGCATCTTCAACAATATCGCCATCGGCGCACGGCACGCACAGAAGATCGGGTTCGCAAAGGTCTTTATCATCGACTTTGACGCCCATCATGGGAACGGTACACAGCAAATCTTTGATGAAAGCGATACCGTCTTCTTCTTCAGCACCCATCAATATCCCTACTACCCGGAAACCGGAAAAGACTCAGAACGAGGCAGGGGGAAAGGGGAAGGATATACCTATAATGTTCCGATTCTGAAAGGCTCGGGAAACAAAGATTATCTCTACATATATCAGGATATCCTTCCCGGCCTCGTCAGGAGGTTTGAGCCAGATATCATCTTTGTGTCTGCAGGCTATGACATCCATCTCCAGGACCCCCACGCGGACATCAGGGTTACGGGCGAGGGCATCCGGTGCATCGTTCAGAGCATCCTTCGGGCATATCACTGTCCTGTCATCTTTACCCTCGAAGGGGGCTATGACCTCCGTTCACTGGAGGAGTCCGTGATGATCACCATTGAAGAGATGCTGAAGAACTAATGCAGCCTCGTCAGCAAGTGACGGACCGCCGGAAGCCGGCGAGGGTCCTATTTCCCCAAATGGTGGAGCAGTTTGCCTAAGTACTTGTTCAGGAAATGGGACCTCTTCATAAAAGAGATCGGGGGCTGTCTTCTGATGCCGAGTTCTTTCAGCATCCTCCGGATTTCACGATTTTCACCGTCGATCGCCAGCCCCCTTTCTAAAGCCAGGATCGCATCCTTCTTGTTTCCTGAAGCAAGATGGGCCTTGCCGAGGTTAAGATAGAGGATAGGGAAAAAGAACTCTTCCCCGAAGGGGACTGTCTTCTTCAACATCGCTATCGCCTTGTTACATGCCGCTATTCCATCTTTGTACTTCTTATTCACCACGGCATCAAGATAGCCGTAATAGGAGAGAAGAAAGGGGTTATCGGGATGCTGCTCACGGGCATTACTAACGAGGACGAGGGCATCTTCTTTTCTTCCTCTCTTCATGAGGCCCCGTACCTCTTCAATGTAGTCAGAGGGCGTCTTCTCTGCCTTCAGCTTCTCCTCGCTGATAGCACGTACGGCTGATTCGTGCTGTTTCAGCATGAGCACGCGGACCTTTTCGTGCAAATCAGGGGCATTCATCATATCCCGGTAATCAATCTCTTTTGAAGAGATGACCCGGCCCCTCAGGTACACCCGCGTCACGATGGTGGGATTCCTGGCACCGCCTGCTTCCGACTGGATCAGATATGTCTCATCTCCGACAGGGACCTCAGAATTAAACTCGGAATCGTGGCTAGACCTTATCTTGATCCTGCGCTCCTTCATACGTTCATTATAGAAGAAAACCGCGGAGTGCATCTATCGGGTGCATCTATCGGCTTTACCGCAGGTTCCCTTCCTCTCTCCCAGGCGAGGGCCTCATCATAGTCCCTGAAGGCCTTTTCCCGGGTCCTGAATTCCTTTGAGTGAACAAGCCTTCTGCCATTTATCCTCACGATATCCATATCGGCATGGAGCATCTCATGGTAGACAACAAATCTGATAAGGGAGGCCGGAACTTCTTTCCTGTCGAGGACAGGGTTTATCCGTATGGTATTGGTATGTCGACTGTAGCTTCCGAGGGTCCTTCTCTTCACGGCACCGGGAGCATTTTTCGAGCCCCACGTGATAACGCAGGAGATCCTTTCTCCAAAATATTCGGCGTTCAGTGACCGGTATATTTCATCGAGGTCGTGGTACTTCCCGAGACTCTTGGTCTTGATCCTCAGCCGTCCCATCGCCAGATAGGAGCTGTTCTGTTCTGCAAACTTCCTTACGAGGGGAGTTGCCCCTTTTCGCCTCCCGATGAACGACGCTATCTCGTCGATAACGTCACTCCCCGAAGAGAGGAAGATCCTGTGAAGCCTGACGAAAAGCATATCATCCCTCTCCCTTATTGATATGAGGCTGCTTGAAGTGTCGATGATCGTGAGGGATACCCTGCTGCCCGCGACCCGTTCAAAGAGACGGCCGAGATAATAGGGGTCATATGCCAAGGACAGGGCCAGCTGCTCAGGTCTCTTCAAAGTTGTTGAGCGAGAAGGGGAATACCCCTCAGGGGGCGGACCTTCATGATCCTTCTCCTCCCTCATGAGAGCTGAAGACATCGAGCTCGTCCGGAGTTCTCATTCCTGAAAAGCGCGGTCATGATCCCTCTTCCCGCAGCCTTGCTCTGTTAAATTCCTTCAGGTGCGCGAAGACCTCTTCGTCAGAGAAGACCCCGATCTTAACGAGGGCCTCTCCAAAGAAGATGTAGGAATCTTCCTGTTCCTTCAGGAGATCATGAAGTTGCGTCAGTGTCAGGAGGTTTTCTCTCACCGCAATCTCACCGAATTTTTCGAGTGTCTCTTCCTGGATTGCCAGTATCCTCTCGATATCGTCCTTAGTCAAGAGAGTCTTGGCGAGGGCTATCTCACCAATCTTGCGGTTGTTTTTCCTCTGGATGAGCCGGGCCTTGATGATGTCCGTCTCACTGATGAGACCCTTGTCCACGAGAAATCTGCCGAATTTGAGAGCCTTGCTCATGCAATACTATAACCTTCTTCCCCTGATTTGAACAACCTTTGCCGATGGCGCGGTCTTTTACAATTCTTGTTTACGAGGAGAAGTGCCTGATAGTGTATAATGAAGTCTGTATCGGTTCTGTTGGGCTCGGATAGCCGTGGGAGAGGAGGAGAAGAAGCAGCAGGATGGAATTGAAGCTCACATCAGGGAAGGCCCTTACCATCTCAGGGGGAGAGAGTCTTTACGCTGCGCTGAAACGCCAGGGTGTATACCTTGTAGCATCATGCGGAGGCAAAGGCACATGCGGAAAATGCCGGCTCAAGGTCATCGAGGGTGACTGCGAGATCGTCTCATACGGAAAGATGTCCCTCACGGACAGGGACGCCGGTTATGTCCTCGCCTGCCAGACCTTTGCCCGTTCAGATGTCCATGTTGAGGTCCCCGAAGAATCAAGGCTCGTTGTGGGTGACAAGATCGCCATATCCAAGTCACGGGATTTCTTTGAACTTCTCCAGTCCTTTCATGCTCAGATCTCTCCCGTTGTCAGGAGGGAGATCCTCTCGATCCCTCCGCCTTCGATCCATGACAATATCAGCGACCTTGAGCGGCTGAAGAGGGAACTCGAAAAAAAGGGACTGCGGGGAATGCGCTTTTCTCATGGCTTTGTCGCTCCCCTCTCGAAGGCGCTCAGGGGCGCTGAATGGGAGATATCGATCGGATATACCGAGGGGCCTGAGGCGATCTTCGTGTCCTGCGCGGAATGCAAAGAGAAGTATGGCCTTGCAGTCGATATCGGCACGACCACCGTCGTCGTCTATCTTGTCGATCTCGTTGACGGGCGGGTCATCGATGTCGGCTCCACCTACAATTCCCAGATGAAATATGGCGACGATGTCATAACGAGAATAGTCCATGCGACCGAGGGAGGAGGACTCGATGAACTTCGAGATGCCGTTGTAGGCGACGTTAATGATATCCTCGACACTCTTGCCGAACGGCACAAGATAAACAGAGAGGACATCGAATCGATCGTCCTGGCAGGCAATACGACCATGTCGCAGCTCTTCTGGGGGCTTGATCCTGCGTCGATCCGCGAAGAGCCCTATGTCCCGACGGTGAACTTCTTCCCGAAATGGAAGGCCCAGATTGCAGGGATCAATGCCAATTCTCAGGCGCCTGTTTATACCGTTCCCTGTGTTGCGAGTTACGTCGGCGGAGACATTGTTGCCGGAGTCCTTGCGTCGAGGATGCATCGTAACCCCGAGATCGCTCTTTTTATGGATATCGGAACGAACGGAGAGATCGCCATCGGGAACAATGAATGGCTCATGACCGCTGCCTGCTCAGCCGGTCCCTGTTTCGAAGGGAGCGGCATAAAGCACGGCATGAGGGCCACTGAAGGCGCCATTGAGTCCATCAGGATAGATCCAGAAACGTATGAGCCCAAGATAGGGGTAATCGGGAATGCAAAGCCCGTCGGCATCTGCGGGTCGGGGATGATCGATGCCATATCCGAAATGTTCCTCGCCGGTGTCATAGACCAGAAGGGCAAGATACTGGAGGAACTGACGACCGACAGAATCCGTAGAGGGGACGAAGGAGTCGAGTTTGTATTCTCGAGGAGCGGTGACAGGGACGTCGTGCTCAGTGAGGTTGATATCGAAAACATCCTGAGGGCCAAGGCTGCGATATACGCCGGTGTCTCTCTCCTTTTAAAGGAGGTCGGTTTTGGCCTCGATGCCATCGAGCGGGTTTACATTGCCGGCGGATTCGGCAATTACCTCAATGTCGACAGGGCCATCATCCTCGGGATGTTGCCTGACGTACCGAAAGAAAAGTTTTCCTTCCTCGGAAACACGTCGGTCACCGGGGCCTATCTCTGTCTTCTCTCCGAAGAACTGAGAAGAGAAGCCGATGATATTGCCTCAAAGATGACCTATATGGAGCTCTCGGTATCACGGAACTTCATGGATGAATACATGTCAGCCCTCTTCCTGCCGCATACCGACATGGATCAATTCCCTACCGTGGAAGCGTTGCTGAGGAAGAGGCCTTAGCCCCTGTTACGCTCACAGGTCGTACAAGTCTGCTCTTCCAACCGGCGTTTCCAGGTGGTTTGATAAGCGTTGCAATCTACAGCACGGCAGACATGGATCGAAGCCCTGTATACGCGATGAGCTTCCCAACAATCAGGGACTCCGGGACCGCACCGAAAGTGATCTTCCGCGTTGAGCACGCAGCGGCAGTCTACAATAATCAAAGGTATCGAGATACAAGGCTTCTCGCCATGCCTGCCTTCCAGAACAAGATAGTCCTAAGCAATTGGAAGGTGAATTCCCCTCGACAGGGACAACGGAGAGCACGTGAGCGACGTCAGTGAAGGGGACCGGCAGAGAGCAGCTTTTCTACCTCTTCCTTGATAATCATCCTCGGGATGCCACCGTGTATCTTGGGGACACCGTTGATGAGGATGACAGGGGTATTGATTGCGCCCTGACTGAGGAGGTCTCTGATCTCGGGGAAATAGAGTTCGTCATCCAGAAAAAGGTCTATATATTCGACGGCCACAACGTTCGGATAACAGTAATTCATCTCCTTGCGAAGCTCATCGGCAAGGATTTTGTTCTTTATCGGCTCCTCAAATTCCTCTGCGTCAAGGATAACTCCTTCTATGGGGTTGTCCAGTATCTGTATATGGACTCTTTGCAGCATCTCTCTATCCCTCCGGATCACCTGCCGGGCGTCACAAGCATATTATCGATAAGCCTCGTATTCCCTATCCTCACAGCAAGTGCAAGCAGTGCTTCTCCTTCTATCCGCTCGATCTCATCCAGTGTTTCAGTACTATACACAGAACAGTACTGGACCTCTGATATGACTTGTTCCGACGTGAGTTGCTCCATCATAAGCTTCTTTAGGACCTCCACTTCTATTATACCAGACTTGACGGCTTCAGATCCTTGGAGGAGAGACCGGTAAATGACTGATGCGGCGTTCCTTTCTTTCCGGGTGAGATAGGAATTCCGGGAACTCATGGCGAGCCCGTTCTCCTCGCGGAGTGAGGGGCAAACCACAATCTCCGTCCCCATATCAAGGTCTTTCACGAGTCTTCTGATAATCACCGTTTGCTGGAAATCCTTCTGGCCGAAATAGGTCCTGATCGGGCTGACGATATTGAGCAGTTTCGTGACGACCGTGGCCACTCCTCTGAAGTGGCCTGGCCGGTAAGCACCGCAGAGTCTTTCAGACAAGCCCCGAACATCGACGTAGGTCGAGAATCCACGGGGATACATGAGAGCGTCATCGGGCAGAAAAAGGACATCCACGTCTTCTCTCTTAAGCTTTTCCATATCGCCTTCCAGGTCTCTTGGGTATTTTGAAAGATCCTCTGACGGGCCAAACTGTACAGGGTTGATATAAATGCTCACAACCGCGACGGCATTCTCTTCCCTCGCCATTCTGACAAGGCTGAGATGGCCTTCGTGAAGCGCACCCATCGTCGGCACGAGGCCGACTGTTCTGCCGTGAAGAAGATGGCCTCTTGAAGTTTCCTGCATTACCCTGGGTATCCGGATGATTTCCATGTCCCTACCTCACCGGAGATCGTGAAATGATTCGACCATGCGCTATACGGTATCCAAAGACCAGGGCCTTTGTCAAATTATGGATCCCTCGCCGATCAGGGAGTGACTGACAATTTCCCAGGGAGGGAAGAAGGGAAGAGAGGGTCTCCCCCTCCGGGGCAATCGTGAGAAGCTCATAAAATAAATAAACGGATAGGGCAGTTCGAAAGGCCCATCGCGCCATCTGCCTTCGCGGGACAATGACAGGAAATGCACTCAAAACATATGTAAAGAAGCGTCGGCCGCACTACCTAAGGACTCCAGGACCGCCGTCATGTCTTCAGGCAGAGGGCTCGAAAATTCCATATATTCTTCGGTAAAGGGGTGACGAAATCCGAGCATCGCTGCGTGGAGCATCTGACGGGGGACCGCAATCTTCTTCTTTCCTATTTCGATCTCTGTCCTTCTTCCATAGATCCTGTCACCGATGAGCGGATGGCCCGCTGATGCAAAATGAACCCTTATCTGATGCGTCCTCCCCGTTCCTAAAAGGACCTCCAGGAGGGTTGCACAACCGTACCTTTTTAGGACCTTCCAGCGCGTAATCGCCTCTTTGCCCCTCCTTGTCTTCGTAGACATTTTCTTCCTGTCTGACGTTGAACGGCCTATAGGAAAAACGATTTCACCCTCTTCCTTCAGAGCCCCATAAACGAGGGCTGTGTATCTCCGGCGCGTCGCCCTTCGCCTGAACTGTTCAACAAGATCATAGTATGCCCTGTCATCGAGGGCGACGACCATGACCCCCGAGGTGTCCTTATCAAGCCTGTGGACAACGCCGGGCCTCAGGGGCCCTCCGACCGATGCAAGGTTCCCGCAGTAATAGGCAATGGCATTCATAAGGGTTCCACGATCATGGCCTGCCGCGGGATAGACGACCATCCCGGCAGGCTTGTTGACTACCACGATGCTCTCATCCTTGTAAAGAATCTCCAGGGCGAGCGGCTCTGGAATGAGACCTTTGGTCTCCTTTTCGGGCATGCGGACAGAAACCAGATCATAGGCCCTCACCTTATAGTTCGTGCTGCCGGGCCTTTCATTGATGAGAATATGTCCTCCTTCTATGAGCTTCTGCACCTGGGAGCGCGTGATCCCGGTCCTGGAAGCGAGAAACGTATCAACTCTCTGCCCTGCTTCTAAAGGCCGAACGATGATATCCTTCTTCTCCATGATAAATGGTACATGAGTGAAGAAGATTTTTCCACGGTCCTAGATTGTATCCGTCTACTCTTTCAAATTTGGAGTTGCTTTTAATCTGATTCATCGGTGTAAACTTGATGATAGCATGGTTATGAGATGAGGAACCTTGGATACCATTCATGATCTCTCTCTTCTCCTGTTCATAAAGTCTCCTGAAAAAGGGAGCGTCAAGTCCAGGCTGGCAGCTTCTGTCGGTGAAGAGACGGCTCTCGAGGTCTATAAGAATTTTGTCCTCGACCTTGTTGCTGCCCTTCAGAAGGGCACCCTCACTCTTCGGATATATTTTTCTCCCGAAGGATCGAAAGAGACGATCGAGAACTGGCTTCCACGCTCCGTCTGCATCGCCCAGGAAGGGAAGGACCTGGGCGAGAGGATGGAGAATGCCTTTCTCCGGTCCTTTTCATCAGGATTTCAGAGGGCATTGCTCATCGGCAGCGACATTCCCGATCTTCCCGTTGCGATAATCGATGAAGCCGCTTTCTCATTGGAAGAGAGCGACGCCGTTATCGGACCGTCTTCCGACGGGGGGTATTACTTAATCGGATTTAGGAATGCAACATTTCTTCCTGACGTCTTTCATGGAATTCGATGGGGCACCGCGTCGGTGTTTAGAAGCACCATGGAGGTTTTCGAGCGTTCGTGCTACAGGGTTCATGTGCTGCCTCTATGGCATGATGTGGATACCGTCGACGACCTGAGATCACTCTTCACAAGGAATCGCAGCACCGGGTTCAGAGACTCCAGGACCATGGCATATCTCATGGAGAACAGGCAGAGGATCTTCTCAGGGTCCTTATGAGCATCGAGGCAAAGGCACAATGAAACAGGGGATTTCGATCATTGTTCCCGTTTGGCATGAGGCATCGATCATTCATGAGGCGGTCTCTGCGATCTTATCCTTACCATACAAGGGAGATCGGGAGGTGATTGTCGTTGACGGAAGCCCTCACGGAGAAACCATAGAGGCCATACGAAATCCTGGCGTGAAGACAGCCCTTGCTGAAAAGGGCCGCTCGAAACAGATGAACAAAGGCGCCGCTCTTGCGAGCGGAGAGATCCTGTTCTTCGTGCATGTAGATACGGAACTCCCTGAAGGAGCGCTCAACGCCCTTTCATCGGTTATGGGGCAAGTGGGGGTTGTGGCAGGGGCCTTTGATTTAGGTATACGGTCAGAGAGGCCTGTCTTCAGGATCATAGAAAAGGCGGCGTCACTGCGGTCCAGAATCACTCGAATCCCTTATGGTGACCAGGCGATATTTGTGATGAGAGATTACTTCCGTGCCATGGCGGGATTCAGGGAAATACCCTTGATGGAAGACCTGGACTTCATGAAAAGGATCAGGAAGGCGGGAGATAAAATCGTCATTATCCCCGAAAAAGTTATGACCTCTCCGAGGAGATGGGAAAAGGAAGGTATCCTCTATTGCACGCTGAGGAACTGGACGTTAAGAACGCTCTACCTCCTCGGCATCCCTCCCGAAACGTTAGCAAAGCTTTATCCCTAGTGTAATGCGGCCAACGCTTCTTTACATATGTCTTGAGTGCATTTCCTGTCATTCCCGCGAAGGAGGGAATCCAGGTTCCCTTGCTTTCCAAAGAAAATGGATTCCCGATTACTACCTCGGGAATGACGTGCAAAGAACTTTGCGACCTTTCTAAGGTAAAGGGATTTCTGACTCACTACACTAGGATCACTTCCCGATGGTGGGTTCGGGATATCTGCTGAAGAGCCTCTTTATGAGCATGGTCGCATAGCTCCCTCTCGGCAGGATGAATTTCAGGACCAACTCTATCCTCCCAGGATATACTTCATCTTCAGCTATCTCAGCAGAGAGATATTGTGGAAGTACAATCGCCTTTCGTGCAGTCGCTCTGAAGAATGCCTGCCTGATTCTCCTGTTATTGAACTGAGGGGGTCGTACCCCGTTCTCCTTCAGGACCTCGGAGTAAAGGGACCCCGTCAAAGTGTCAGGCATGGTGAGTCTCGAAGCCGGCGTCGGGATCTCCAGCCCCTGGAAATATTCGAGGTTCTCTCTGTCCAGAGAGTCATAAAAGAGATAGTCACCGACAACCCCGGGATATGCGAGCAAAGGACTTTCTGTCCTTGTTCGCAGAACTCTTCTCAGAAGTTCATTCCAGAGGAACGATTGGTATGCCGAGAAAAAGAGAGACATTTCCTCGCGTGGTATTTTCTGAAGAGGATGGATAAAGTCCTTCGGCTTTTCCATAAGAAGACTGAATGACCTTTCCTCGGTTTCTGATTTGGCCCTTTCAAGGCATCCTCTCCAGTCACTCCAGGCATCAAGGAGGAATCTCTTCCGCTCCTTTTCCTCTCCCCTATCTTCAGGACGGATATGAGTCAGGTATATCTTCAAGGCACCATTATAGTGACCCCTGAGTATCTTCTCTGCGATAAATCCCTGTCTCCGATCAAAGCTCCCGAATCGCTGGTCATCATAATGGTTCGGAAAGCCCATCGTCTTCACACCTTCCAGGGACGCCAATGCTGATTGCACTTCGCCCCGTGACAGATCCCGCACAACAATGGTAAACCTGTTCCCCCTTATAAGATCGGGCCCCATGGGCCTGTTTGCCTGTCCGAGGAACTGAAGAGAATACTCGTCGCGCCTCACCTCAAAATGTCCTGGCCCTCTTACCACTGCCTTGGAGAACTTTATCGTTACATGCTGCCTTGTGAGCGCGTGCCTATCTTTCTTGCCGCCATAGGAAAGATCTTTGAAAGGAATATCGAACTCCCTGGAAAGTCTCTTCAGGAGGTCAATGGTATTCCATCCCCTCTTCTCGTGCAGATAGAGACCGTAATCGCCCTCTTTCAGCAGAGTGACATCTGCGATCTCTTCGACGATAAAATCTTCAGACTTAACCTTAATCTTCATAACGATTCATGAAAGGATCGCCCTTATGCGGGCAAGCTAAAGAGCTTTGGCTTCCGCGCAAGAATTGCTGAACGAGTGAATCTATCTTAACAGAAAGGGAATGTCAGACAACACACTGAAAGGCTTACTGTCTGATGTTGTAACAGATGACCTCCAGCCAGCAGCAATCGAGGGACTCTGTGCTATAATAGTGATGGGAAACTTTTCAGTTTCCCGGTGCTACCCGCCTCCCCCTCCATAAAGGCGGGTAGCATCCCCCTCCCCTTTGCCAAGAGTAATCTCCATTACACTAAGTATATGAATACGTGTCGCCTTGAGATCAACAAGAGAGGTGAAACAATGAATGAAGAGCATGAGAAACTGGTCAGGACTACAGTCTACATCGAGGAAGAAATCCTTGAAGAGCTCGGGAACGTGGCAAAGGAGTATTCAAGGGAAACGGGTCAGAAGTGGTCCAGAGGGGGCGTCATCAGAGTCGCCTTGAGTGAGTTCTTCTCGAGAAGGGGAAAGATCCTCTGAGGAGGCCAAAGGTCACTTCTCGTTCTTTTCTCATTTCTCAACGGCTACAGCGCAGACCTTGAGCTCAGGGATCTTCACCTGAGGGTCAAGGGCATCATTTGTTATCACGTTGGCCGCGGCCTCTCCGTAATGCATCGGAATAAATACGGTGCCTTCTGAAACCCGGTTCGTCAGACGCACCTTAATCTCTATCTGTCCCCGTCTTGATTTGATCTTGACCAGCTGGCCATCCTGAACGTTCAGCATCTTCCCGTCAGCCGGATTGAGTTCGACATAGGCCTCGCCTGCATGCTTCTCTATCGGCTTGACCCTTCTCGTCATTGATCCCGAGTGGTACTGGAAGAGATTCCTGCCTGTGGTAAGGATGAAGGGATACTCTCCGTCCGTTACCTCAGCGGGGGGAGTAAACTTCACCGGAACGAAGGGGACCCTGGCCTTCGGAAATCCGTCTTTGTAAAGATAGGGTGTTCCCGGGTGGTCAACGGAAGGACAGGGCCATGCAATTCCCTCTTTTTCGATCCTCCGGTAGTTGATCCCCGCCATGGCAGGCCAGAGTCGGCCATACTCCGCGAGCACCTCTTCAGGCGAACGATACTCCATCGGGTAGCCGAGACGTCGCGAAACATCCGTGATGATCGAGAAGTCTTCCCTTGCCTGTCCCGGCGGCTCAACAGCCTTTCTTACCCTCTGGACCTTTCTTTCGGTGTTTGAGAAGGTCCCGTCCTTTTCTGCAAAACACGATGCAGGCAGAACAACATCGGCCAGTTTTGCCGTCTCTGTCATGAATATGTCCTGAACCACGAGAAGATCGAGACGCTCCAGGGCCTTGACCGTGTGGTGCATGTTTGGATCAGTGATGATGGGATTCTCGCCCATAATATACATCGCCCTGAGCGTGCCATCGGCAGCAGCGTTCATCATCTCCGTTGCGGTCAAACCAGGTTTCGGGGAGAGCTTGATGCCCCATGCCTTCTCGAACTTCTCCTGGATCTCCGGGAGATCGACCCTCTGATACCCCGGATAGAAATTCGGCAGGCTTGCCGCGTCAGACGCGCCCTGGACATTGTTCTGTCCTCTCAGGGGGTTGATGCCGGTGAACTCCCTTCCGACATTGCCCGTGAGGGTCACAAGATTTGCCACGGCCTTGACGTTGTTTGTGCCGCAAGTGTGCTGCGTTATCCCCATGGTGTAAAAGATCCCCGCACGGCGTGACGTGCCGTACATCCGTGCAGCCTTTATGATATCGTCTTTCGGCACGCCGGTGATCATCTCGGCATGCTCAGGGGTAAATTCCTCAACAGACCTTTTCCATTCCTCAAAACCTTCGGTCTTTTCAGCAATGAACCGGTCGTTCTGAAGGCCTTCCTTCAGAATCACGTGGGCAAGACTATTGAGGAGGGCAATGTCGGTCCCCGGCTTCATCTTCAGGAAGATCTCGGCGAACTTGACCATGGGAACCTTTCTCGGATCGGCGACGATGATCTTTGCACCCTTCCGGTATGCCTTGATCATCCTATTGGCGACGACGGGGTGACTCTCCTTGGTGTTTGACCCGATGATGAAGATGACTTCCATGCCTTCAATCTCTCGGACCGAATTCGTCATCGCCCCTGAACCGAAAATCGCGGCCAGCCCGGCCACGGTTGGGGCGTGTCAGAGACGGGCGCAGTGATCGACGTTGTTTGTGCCGACCGCAGCGCGCATGAATTTCTGGAAGAGGTAGTTCTCCTCATTTGTACAGCGGGCCGATGAAAGACCGCCGATCGAGTCGGGACCATGCTCGGATTTGATCTCGTTCAGCCTCGTGCCAATATAATCATAGGCCTCATCCCACGATACTTCTTCGAACTGTCCATTCTTCTTTATCAGCGGAGTCTTCAGCCGTTCAGGGTTGTTCACGAACTTGTACCCGAACCTGCCCTTCACGCAGAGCCAACCCTCGTTCCAGGTCTCTTCCTTCGAGGTGACCCTGATGATCTCGTTACCCCTCACACGGAGGGTAATGTTACAGCCTGTGCCGCAGTAAGAGCAGACCGTGTCCACCTCTTTCACGTCAATATGCCTGCCCTTCTGCGTCCAGAGCTTTCCGGTAAGCGCTCCTGTCGGGCAGACGGATACACACTGTCCGCAGAATTCGCAATCGAGGTTCCTTTCGAAGGCCGTGCAGATCTTGGACTTGAACCCCCGGTAACCGAAATCGATCGCCTCCACGCCCTGAACCTCGTCGCAGACCTTCACGCATCTCCCGCACATGATGCATTTTTCGAGGTCCCGTCTGATAAAAGGATTCCTGTCTCCCGTCTTGTAAGTCCTTCTCTCTCCCTCGAACCGGTTCTCTCTGATGCCGTAGGAATAGGCGAGTTCCTGGAGTCTGCAGTCGCCGGCGCCTTCGCAGACCATGCAGTCATTCGGGTGGTCGGAAAGGATCAGTTCGAGGACCGTCTTTCTCAAAGCCTGGATATTAGCATTCGACGTAATGACTTCCATTCCCTCGCTCACCGGTGTGGTACAGGAAGTCACCGGCCTCAGGATACCCTTCACCTCAACGATGCAGAGCCTGCAGCCCCCAAAGGGCGAAAGCTTCGGATGATGACAGAGCGTCGGTATCGAGATGTTATATTTCCTCGCCGCATCGAGGATCGTCATCTCCTCGGCTGCCTCTACGCTCTTACCGTCTATCGTCAACCTTACCATATCATTCTCTCCCTACCGCTTTGAACTTACAGACGTCAAAACACGCCCCGCATTTAATGCAGAGATCAGGGGCTATCTTGTGAGGCTTCTTCTTTTCGCCTGCTATGGCGCCGGCAGGGCAGGCCCGCTTGCAGGCGCCGCAGCCGGTGCATACTTCTTCGAGGATATGGTAGATGAGAAGGTCCTTGCACACCTTTGCCGGACACTTCTTGTCCCTGACATGGGCCTCGTATTCCTCTCTGAAATACTTCAGGGTGCTCAGGATCGGGTTCGGCGCGGTCTGGCCGAGACCGCAGAGGGAAGCGGCTTTCACATCAGAACTGAGTTTCTCGAGGAGTTCAAGGTCACCCTCTTTTCCAAGGCCCTTTGTGACCCTGTCGAGTATTTCGTAGAGTCTCTTGGTGCCGATTCTGCAGGGCACACATTTTCCGCATGATTCGGCCTGGGTGAACTCGAGGAAGAACTTCGCGATATTGACCATGCAGTCATCCTCATCGAGGACGACCATTCCTCCAGACCCGATAATGGAGCCGACCCTTGCCAGAGAATCAAAATCAACGGGCGTGTCGAGCAGTTCAGCGGGAATGCAGCCGCCCGAGGGGCCACCCGTCTGGACAGCCTTGAACTTCTTGTCCCTGATTATACCGCCGCCGATATCATAGATGATCTCTCCGAGCCTTATCCCCATCGGGACCTCTATGAGCCCCGTATTCTTGACCTTGCCGGTAAGAGCAAAGACCTTCGTTCCCTTGCTCTTTTCCGTGCCTATAGACGCGTACCAGGAGGCCCCGTTTCGTATGATGTACGGAATGTTCGAGAGTGTCTCGACGTTGTTGATGACCGTCGGTCTTCCCCACAAGCCTTTGTAAACAGGGAACGGCGGCTTTGCCCTCGGCATCCCCCTCTGGCCCTCGATTGATGCAATGAGGGCGGTCTCTTCACCGCAGACAAAGGCCCCTGCCCCGAGCTTTATCCGCAAATCAAAGTCGAAGCCTGAGCTGAAAAGGTTCTTCCCAAGATGGCCCCTTTCATGGGCCTGGGCCATCGCTAATTTCAACCTCTCGACAGCAGCAGGGTATTCTGCCCTGATATAGACATATCCAAGGCTCGATCCGATCGCATAAGCCGCGATCATCATCCCTTCAATCACGGAGTGGGGGTTACCCTCAATAATCGACCTGTCCATGAACGCACCCGGGTCACCTTCGTCCGCATTGCAGACGATATACTTCACGTCGCCTGCCGCTTTTCTACAGGCATCCCACTTGACTCCCGTCGGGAAGCCGGCGCCGCCCCTCCCCCTTATTCCCGAGGCCTTAATCTCTTCAATCACCTTCTCCGGGCTCATTTCAGACAGAATCCTCTTTATCGCGCTGTAGCCTCCGGCATTAATGTAGGCCTGGATATCTTCGGGGTCTATGGTCCCGCAATCCTTGAGAAGGATCTTCAACTGTTTCTCATGGAAGGCGTAATAGCTGTCGTCGATGAGCCATTCTGTAACAGGCTGGCCCTTGATCAGGTGCTCTTCAACGATCCTCTTTGCGATGTCGGGTTTTATCCCCTGATAGGTCACGCTCTTGTCGCCGTCAACCACGTCAACGAGAACATCCCTCGCGCAGAAACCCCTGCACCCAACCTTCTGATAGTGGCAGGTGAAATCAAGTTCTATATCAACGCAGAAATCGCTGATCGCCTTCTTGAAGGCCTCGATGACCTCCTTGCCTCCGGCAGCGAGACCGCCGGTCCCGATGCAGACCCTGACGACTACCTTTTTCCGGGTCTCTTCAGTTTGCTGCACCTGACCCCTCCTTCTTCAGCTGCTTTATAATCTTCGACGTACCATCCGCGGTCATCTCAGCATAGGCCCTGTTATTGATGAGAACCACCGGGGCGATGCTGCACGCACCGACGCACCTCACAATCTCGAAGGTAAATTTGCCGTCTTCCGTTGTCTCTCCTTCCGAAGCCAGTCCGAGGTCGCGCTGAACGCGCTCGGCAATCTTGCTTCCCCCTTTCACGTGGCAGGCCGTACCGCAGCAGATGGAGATGACGTGCTTTCCCCGTGGCTTGAGATGGAACTGGGAGTAGAAGGTAACGACACCGTAGAAATGGCTCGGGGCGATATCAAGTTCTTCAGAAAAATAATCGACCGCCTCCTTGGGGATGTAGCCCAATACCTCCTGCGTGTCCTGAAGGAGGGATATGATATTGCCTTTGTTCTCCCGGTGTTTTCTTACGATTTCTTCGAGCGCGCTTTTCATAACTGAACCTTATGGATTCACCATTATAGTTTATTGTTTCTCTTCTCGCAACCCATTTGGAACGCGGAGCGGGACTGATAAGCGAAATATCTGGCCGGCGCAGAACTCCCGCGCCGGGGCTTTCCCGGCAGCAGGTGGTCTCCGTATTCTCCGCCGTTCCGAGTTTCAGAACAGCCGGCGCTTTAATCTAACACAGAAAAATATCCCGAATCAACGAGCAGGATCAAAGCCTGGACCAAAGCGGATTGTCCTGTCGTCTTGTTCGAGGGGGGCATTTTTTTTCTTCAAATGATAAGATAGGAACTTAAGAACAGATGCGAGGTGCGGCATGAGTGAAGACGTCCCCCCTGTCACGCCGGCGGTAAGCGTCTTGCAGGCAGCCGGGGTTCACTATACAGACCATCCCTACGTCTATGAAGAAAGATGGGGCACGGCCGCCTGTGCGAGGGAACTCAATATAGATGAGCACTCGGTGGTGAAGACGATCGTTCTTGAGGCAGACGGAGCTCCCCTGATCGTTCTCATGCACGGCGATATGAGGGCATCGGTAAAGGAACTCGCCCGGATCATTGGAGCGAAGAGCATTACACCGTGTACACCTGAGGCTGCTGAACAGTTTACCGGTTATCAGGTGGGAGGCACCTCTCCCTTCGGTATGCGCATGGAAATGCCCGTATATATGGAAGAGACGATCCTCAATCTCAGGAAAATCTACATCAATGGCGGCAAGAGGGGGTATCTCGTGGGCATGGACCCCTACGATGCAATAAGGATTCTCAACCCGACTCTTGTGAGGGTTGGTGCAGCGCGCAGCACCTGAACAGTCCGGATTACCGGGGGTTCCCCGGGACAAGGCCCGGACCGGAGATGCTGAAGACCATTCACTCCTCTGCCTGCGATAAATTAATAATATTAATAGTCTTATAGTTGCGTTGCAAGATGCTTTTCCCCTGTGCTACATTGTGGACAGCCTGGAGGAGGGGAATTCGAAAGGAGAGCGGAAATGACGCTAAAGGAACTCTTAGAGTCAAAGCCCTCGAAAATGATCACCTGCAAGACAACCTGTCTCGTCGCCGATGCGGTGACCGTCATGGACGGCCACAACGTCGGTTCCATACTCGTCTTTGACGACAACAGCAGACTCGCAGGCATCTTCACCGAAAGGGATATCATGCACTGCTTCGCAAAAAACATCGACTTTAAACAGGAGCCGATCGCAAAGGTCATGACCCATAATCCACTCACCCTCGAAGCATCAACGGACATCAACGTTGCCATCACCGTCATGTCTGAGAGGAAATTCAGGCATCTGCCCGTCACAGAGGATGGGAAGATCGTCGGCGTGGTCTCATACAGACACATCGTTTCCCATCTCCTGCCCGATATCATCTACATGGCAGATGATATCTGTTAAACATACTACCCGCTGAGTACAGGAGAAAAGATGACGGTCCTGATCACTCCTTGTCATTTGCAGACTCTCTTTCCTTGTACTTTTCTTGTATACCGCAACATCGTCAAGGTAGCGTAAAATCTTCTGTGTAAAATTCTTGAAGTAAGAAAATAAAGGGTGTATTCTCCATTGTTCCGACCAAAGAACAAAAAAAGGAGGATACACCCATGCCAGTAAAGGAACTGACGAATTTAAAGGTAACAGATT